>NZ_JBTLQH010000021.1:0-126340 GCF_054461575.1 Flavitalea flava | reverse complement strand
GGCCTTGCCCCATTTAAGCCCCGTGCTTGCCAGAAAAATGTCGCACGGCTCTTTTATTGTCTAATGTCTGCCTCCGGCCTTGGGGCCTTGCCCCATTTAAGCCCCGTGCTTGCCAGAAAAATGTCGCACGGCTCTTTTATTGTCTAATGTCTGCCTCCGGTTTTTGGGGCCTTGCCCCATTTAAGCCCCGTGCTTGCCGGAAAAATGTCGCATGCAATGTCTAATGTCTGCCTCCGGTTTTTGGGGCTACCCCCCAAAATGCAAAAGTCCCGGCTTTTGACCGGGACTCTTTATGTTAATTTTTTCGTTTACTTACTTCTTAACAAAAGCATTCCCGGTCTACAGGTAAAGTAGAAATAAAAATAAAAGTAAAAATAACGGTATGCCTTTGCTGTGATCATATAATAAAACAAAAATAAAGACTTTTGCTGAAAAATAAAATTTATTTTAAACAATTCGCCAAAACCTTGGAAAATGGCAAATCTGATAA
This sequence comes from Flavitalea flava, assembly GCF_054461575.1. Lineage (NCBI taxonomy): Bacteria > Pseudomonadati > Bacteroidota > Chitinophagia > Chitinophagales > Chitinophagaceae > Flavitalea > Flavitalea flava. The sequence goes on along the minus strand of NZ_JBTLQH010000021.1, from coordinate 125,850 downwards.
ATGATTTCCCCTATCATCCCCGTATTTAATCCAATCTTTTCATGATTTGCTCATCGATCATTTTGAACAGGTGGAAAGGCTTAAAGGTCCGCCAATTATCCAGCTGGATCAGTTCAATAAAACGATTGAGTTTGGCCTTCCGGAAATCATATTGCGTTTGTTCAGGCATATTGATACATGCAATCCATCCTCCTTCATCCGTTATTTCTTCAAACCATTCTTCGTAATAATCCTTATCCCCGCTATGAAAATTAAGTACATTCTCGGCTATAAAAATATATTTGATGATGCCGAATTCAAAAAAGCGGTCGGCAACCTCCCTTTTCAGATTCATGATATCATTCTCTATGGCATCATTCCATTCTCCGAACAGTTCGATAATGGCATAATGTTCATCATAATCGGCCAACAGAACCTTCATATATAAGGTCCTTGATCCAAAATCGTCCCATTGCGGATGGATATAATAGTTATAGATCGTCTGCGAAAATTCAAATTCGGAATAGTCCCTCCCATAGAAGGGCGATCGCTCGTCTTCTTCGCTGACATAAAGGTGTCGCCAATTATAAAAAGGTTCTATTTCATGCATATGCGTTAATTGGACATCTCTCTAATGGATCAGGGAATCCACCGCCTTTTTGACGCTGCCTGACCGTATCAATAATTCTTTTGCCTGTTCATAATCAGTAAGCCCGGTACCTTCCATTACCATTTTTGTACCGCGGTCCACCAGTTTACTATTGGTAAGCTGCATGTTCACCATTTTATTATCCTCTACTCTGCCGATCTGGATCATCACTGTGGTGGAGAGCATATTGAGCACTAACTTCTGGGCCGTTCCGCTTTTCATGCGTGTACTTCCAGTTACGAATTCCGGCCCTACGATCACCTCTACCGGGTAATCGGCATGCTCTGCCACGGGCGAGCCCGGATTACAAACGATACAGCCGGTTACGATCCCATTTTTCCTTCCTTCTTCCATAGCTCCGATCACGTAAGGGGTGGTTCCGCTGGCTGCAATGCCAACAATCACATCCTTATCATTGACCGAATATTTCTGAAGGTCTGCCCATCCCTGTTCCTTATCATCTTCTGCATTCTCGATGGGTTTACGAATTGCGTCCTCTCCTCCTGCGATCACACCAAGGATCAGATCAAAAGGCATACCATACGTAGGAGGTATTTCACTGGCATCCAATACGCCTAACCTCCCGCTGGTGCCTGCTCCGATATAGAACAACCTGCCTCCCGCCAACATTTTATCCGTGATGACGGCGGCCAGCTTTTCGATTTGCGGGATGGCCCTTTCCACAGCCTCCGGAACAGTTCTGTCTTCCTGGTTGATACAGGACAGGATTTCCCTGATACTCATCTTTTCAAGATCATGATACCTGCTTTCTTCCTCGGTCACCTTCTCAAATGCCATACTTTATTCTAATTTAATGATGATGCTTATTGGCTTTTTTGTTTTTATGGTACTTAATAAGTCCGTCCATGGGTTTCTGCAGGATACTCCCCAATTCGAATTCATAAGTATGACATAATTCCTTTATCACATCCCGGAAGCCGTAAGCAATGCCCCCAATAAAGTGAATGGGCAATTTCCAGCTTTCCCGGTACTTACACAAATGCTGAAAGAAAAAATCATTCAGACCGTCCTCAATGATGTTCTCGATCATATAGTGTCCCCGGTTCTCTGCCAGAAATAAGGCAAAAGAAGCCAGATATCGGTTAGGTAAGGGTTTTTTGTAAATATTATCCAGGATCTCCGCAGCATTCGTGGCATATTTTTCATCGAATTTATACCGTAATTCTTCATCAAAAGTTTGGTAAAGGTAATATTGCAGTACCTTTTTCCCTAAGTATGCCCCACTTCCTTCGTCTCCAAGGACATAACCCAGCCCGGGACTATTTTTGGCCACTTTTTTCCCGTCGAAATAACCGGAATTGCAGCCTGTGCCCAGGATGCAGGCAATCCCTTTTGAATCCCCGCACAAGGCAAGAGCCGCTCCCATCAGGTCATGGGTCACATGCACCTCGGCTCCTGGTAAAGTCTTGCGGATGGCTTTTTGAACGATCTTCCGGTTTTCAGGATTAATGCACCCTGTTCCATAATAATAAACAATGTCCACAGCAGACCTTTTCAGGGCTGGGATTAATTCCCTGGCCAGAAGATCTATGATCCCCTGCGTATCGAGGAAATATGGGCTGATCCCCTGGGTATTGACCATTTTCTTCCTGCCCTTACTAATCAGACACCATTCGCATTTAGTGGCTCCGCTGTCCGCAATCAAAATATTCATACTGGTTTGTTTGATAGGGTGAGGCGTTCTTCCCCTTTTTCCGGGTGCAAGTTAAATTATGATTCCTTAATTTGCAGCCTTCTGGTTTTACCGGGGTCGTGTTTTTTTTGAATTTAAGCCCTCTCCGGCAAAAGGCTCTTTAGTTTTCCTTATGTACTACCGGGCCTTGCCCACTTTTGTTGATGTTAAAATTTTCATTGGAATGAAAAAATTACAGGTCTGGCTGCCTCTGTTATTTGCCATTATTATGATCCTGGGAATGGTTATTGGGTTTCGTTTAAGGGGAAATCTGAGCTCAACCAGCTTTTTTAAGACCCGCAAACAGGCACCGGTGGAGGAGGTTTTGGACCTGGTGAACCGGAAATACGTGGATAAGGTATCTATGGATTCATTGGGAACCGATGCCATCCAGGGCATGTTGACTCACCTGGACCCGCATTCGGTGTTTATTCCAGCCGTTGAATTGTCTGAAGTAAATGAGGACCTGCAGGGAAATTTTGAAGGGATCGGAATAGAGTTCCAGATTTTTGACGATACGGTCAATGTAATCAATGTTCTGGCCGGAGGGCCGAGTGATAAAACCGGTCTGCAGGTTGGAGATAAATTCCTGAAAGTGGGGGATTCTTCCGTAGCGGGCAAGGGAATAACCAGCGAAAAGATCCGGAGTCTCCTGCGCGGTCCGGGTGCCAGTAAGGTTAACATTACCCTCCTTCGTGTCAACCAGCTCAAACAATTCACCGTCGCCCGGGGCACCATCCCCTTGCCATCCGTAGACGTAGCCTATCTTATCAATAAGGAAACCGGATATATCCATATCAATAAATTTTCAGAGATCACCCATGCAGAATTTGCCCAGGCCATTATGAAATTACAGGAAAAAGGCCTTCAGAAACTCATTTTGGATCTTAGGGGCAATGGCGGAGGCATCCTGCAGGAGTCCATCGAAGTGGCCGATGATTTCCTGGATGGGGACAAACTGATCGTGTACACACAGGGTTCCAAATCCCCCAAGGTGGAATACCGTTGCCGTAGGGATGGCCTTTTCGAAAAGGGTTCCCTTACGCTGTTAACCGACGAAGGCACCGCTTCTGCCAGCGAGATCCTGGCCGGCGCCCTCCAGGACTGGGACCGGGCCACCATTATCGGAAGAAGGACCTTCGGTAAAGGCCTTGTCCAGGAACAATACCAGCTGAGCGATGGATCCGCCCTTCGTTTGACCGTTGCCCGGTATTATACTCCGACAGGCCGCAGCATCCAAAAAGCCTATGACAAAGGGCATGACGATTATAATGATGAAGTGATCAAACGTTTTCATGACGGTGAAGTATTGCACGGGGATACTTCGGCTAACCACCCGGGTCCGGCCTACAAGACCCTGGGCAAGGGAAAAAGGACGGTTTATGGCGGCGGAGGAATAACTCCGGATATCTTTGTTGGCTTCGATACCAGTACTCTATCCCGCAGTATTACCGATCTGTATGTGGATGGAACCCTGAGCAGGTTCATTTATACTTATTATACCGGGCACCGGTCCTCGTTTGATTCCTATAAGACGCCTTCCGAATTTATTGCAGGTTTCCATGACGATGAGAAACTTTGGGTCGGTTTGACTGCCTATGCCAAACGCGATGGTACAGATCTTCATAGTGTCGCAGCAAAAGATAAAGACCTTTTACAGAATCGGATCAGGGCTCTGCTTGCCCGCCAGATCTGGCGCACCCAGGGATATTATGAAGTAAGCAACGCCTATGATCCTGTTGTTAATAAGGCGCTGGAAACGATGAAATAAGAGCTTCAGGGGAAGCTGCAAGCCGGAAGGTAAAGGCCATAACTTTATAAGTAACCAAAATACGAAAAGCCTCAAGGTAGATCCCTGAGGCTTTTTATTTTATTTCTTTTGCTGTTGCTTCCTTATAACTTGAAACTTTTTCTCACTTGTAGCTTGTTGCTTTTTCCCCTATTCTCCCTTGCAGCTTACTCCTGTAGCTTGTGGCTGATTTCCTGGAACCTATCCTCTTTGTCCAGCAGTTCTTTTTTCTCTACGCGGTAGGAGCTGATCAATCCCAGCCCCCCGCCTATAGCAATCAGGGCAAAATAGATGGGTGCGTTGGCGCCATCGTTATCAAAACCATGACCTGAATCATGGCTAACCTTGTAGAGTACAAAATTGTCCAGGATATAGGCCAGGAATAATCCCAGCCCGGAACCTACCAATAATAGGCCCCATTTCAGATTACGGTAGGGAGTAGGGCGGTTCTCTTTTATCTTAGGATTCATACCTTTTTCAATCATGGCCATATTCTGCCTGGTTCTGAGATATACGATCCCAAAGACCATGGCAAAACCTCCGGCAAACATTACAATCGGTATTAAAATTTCCTCGTCGCGCATAAAATCAAATTTATTGTTTTTTAAATCTTTTTCCTGTTTTATGTTCAGACTGCTGTTTCGGGATCGAGGTTACACTCTTTTTTTCCTCTCTGTTGTTTTTCCTGCCGGAGCGTTCCTTTTCACCTGTTTTCAGCGTCTTTACACACACTAAGACCTACCCTTGCCCGGACAGGTTACACCCTTTTTCCTTTTTTTCCGGGTTTTTTGTTTTTTTATTCTCCCAACATTTGTTTTCCGCCCATTCTCCCTGTCTGTTCTTTCCTTATTTTATCTCTTTATCTATAGGTCTTATACATACAGCCTCAAATCCCGAGGAAAAAACGTACCTTTTTAATGTAACCTGTTAACCAAAGCTGTCGTCTTATTCGCGTGGTACATACCGGACTCACTGATACAGAGATCATTAGCAAAATCCTTTTGGGAGATCAGGCTATCTTTGCACAAATAGTAGATCGTTATCAGAACTATGTATTTACCCTGGTTTTGCGTTTTACAGATAGCCGGGAGGATGCAGAAGAGATTTCCCAGGATATTTTTGTAAAAGCATACCGGTCCCTGGCGGATTTCCGGGGAGAGGCAAAATTCAGTACCTGGTTGTATACGATCGTTCGTACCAGTTGTATCACTTTTCTGCGAAAGAAAAAACTGGATACTACTTCGATCGATAATGAAAAGACGTTACTGCAACTGGAAAACAGGGAATCGTCTTTTTCTGCGAATAAGGTGGAAAGCAAATCCAGGCATGCCATGGTGAACGAAGCGATCCGTATGCTCGGCCCGGACGATGCCCAGGTCCTTACTCTTTTTTACAAAGGGGAGCAATCCCTTGATGAGATCGGATTGATCATGGGGCTGGAGCCGAATACGGTAAAAGTAAAATTGCACCGGGCACGGCAACGCCTGAAGGAAAAGATGGAAAAATACTTTAGCCATGAAGTACGTGAGTTACAGGATGATTAAACAAACATCCATCGGAGGAAAGAACGGTCAAAAATATTACAGTGATTTGAGTTATTCAAGTAAAGGAGGAATTATGAACATGCAGCAACAGATGGAAGAACGACTGTGGGATTATATCGATGGACTCAGCAGTACCACCGAAAGATCCGCCATTGAACAGTTGATTGCCGAAAACCGGGAATGGCAGATAGCCTACCACGAATTGATGGATATGCATCAATCGGTACAAGCCTCGGAAATGGATGCCCCTTCTATGCGTTTCACCAAGAACGTAATGGAGGAGATTGCCAAATTTCAGGTAGCGCCCGCCACAAAAAATTATATTAATAAAAATATTATCCGGAGTATAGGCGCCTTTTTCCTTACTATGTTAACCGGATGTCTGGTTTACTTTTTAGGCCAGCTTAAAGGGTCAGAAGTTGGCTCTTCCGAACCTGGAATCGTTTCCGGAACGGCTACGAAATATACCCAAACTTTCCAGGATAATCTCGGGAAGATCAATTGGGGCAGGTTCTTCAACAGTCCCTATATGAGTATTTTTATGATGATAAACGTGGTACTGGCCCTGGTACTCCTGGATATGTATCTGCAGCGCAAAAAACTGGAAGGCGGACCTGGTCCCAAAGAAGTCGCATAAAAAAGAGGTGGCCTGACATCAAAATCACTAAGGCAAGGTTGGCAAATTTGCAATTAATTAAAATTCAATGCGTTGCAAATTTCCCAACCTTTCCTTTCTGAAAAGCATAAAAAAACATATATACCCCACCCCCACAACGTATTGATTTACAATAAAACGGTAAATCAATCCTTCTATCTCTCACAACGGGGCAACGAGGTTAGCTCCTAATCCTTAAACTTCTTTTTCAGCTCCATCAGTTTGGCCTGGAAAGGATCCAGCGGCTCATTCTTTTTACCTCCGCCAGCGGCAGCCTTTCCGGCATTCCCGGAACCGGGTCTATCTGGTCTATCCCCTGCCCTTGCGCTGGAAGGCCGTTGATTCCCGACCTGGCCGCTTTGTGCGCCCTGAGCCCCTTTCATGGATAGAGAAATCCTTTTTCGGGCAACATCAACCTCCATCACCGTTACCATTACCTTTTGCTGTAGTTTTACGACCTCATTCGGATCCGAGACATAGGTATTGCTCAATTGGGAAATATGAACCAGGCCATCCTGTTTGACCCCGATATCCACGAATACCCCGAAATTGGTGATATTGGTAACTACCCCGGGAACCGTCATACCCTGTTTCAGGTCTTCCACGGCCTTGATGGTTTCGTCGAACCTGAATTCTTCGATCGTGTCGCGGGGATCGCGGCCAGGCTTCTCTAATTCTTTCAGGATATCGTTGATCGTAAACTCACCGACGGTTTCCGAAACATATTTCTTTTTAGAGACTTGTTTGCGCAGATCTGCCTTGAGGATCAGATCCTGAACCGAACAGTTCAGGTCTTTTGCCATAGATTCCACCACGTAATAAGTTTCCGGATGTACGGCGCTGTTGTCAAGGGGATTTGAGGCTTCACGGATCCTGAGGAATCCGGCGCATTGTTCAAAGGTCTTCGGTCCCATCAGGCTGACCTTCTTTAATTCTTCCCGGGTGGAAAAGGCACCGTTCTTAGCCCTGAATTCTACGATATTTTTGGCCAGTGTAGCACTCAGCCCGGAGACATAGGTCAGCAGGTGTTTGCTGGCCGTATTCAGATCCACGCCCACATGGTTCACGCAGCTTTCCACGATGCGGTCCAATTCCTCTTTCAGTTTATTTTGATTTACATCGTGCTGATATTGACCCACCCCGATAGATTTTGCATCGATCTTCACCAGTTCGCTCAGGGGATCCAGCAAGCGCCGGCCAATGCTGACAGCACCACGCACGGTGATGTCCTGGTCTGGAAATTCTTCCCTGGCCACTTCGGAGGCCGAATAAATGGAAGCCCCGCTCTCATTGACCATAAACACGCTTACCTTTTTCCCGAAATCGATCCCGCGGACCAATTGTTCGGTCTCTCTTCCGGCAGTGCCGTTCCCTACACCGACAGCTTCGATATCATAACGGTCGACAAGGCGTTTGAGTTCGGCCACGCTGGCCTGCCATTCCTGTTGTGGGGGATGCGGGTATATCGTGCTGTTATGCAGGAAATTCCCTTGTGCATCCAGGCATACCACTTTACAACCGCTACGGAATCCGGGGTCCAGGGCTAATATCCTTTTGGAGCCCAGAGGGGAAGCGAGTAAAAGCTGCCGAAGATTTTCCGCGAACACCCGGATCGCCTCTTCATCCGCTTTATTTTTACTGATCAGCCGGAATTCATTCTCAATGGAAGATTTTAACAACCTGTCGAAAGAATCGTCGATCGCTTTTTTAACTTCTCCCGCGCTTGGGCTGGAGCCTTTGATAAAAATCCGGTCCAGGTCATCCGTAGCGGAAAGTTTATCGATATTGATATCCATGATCAGGTATCCTTCTTTTTCTCCCCTGCGGATGGCCAGAATACGATGGGAAGGACAATTGGTCAGGGGTTCGCTGAATTCAAAATAATCCCTGTATTTCTGACCTTCTTCTTCGTCCTTTTTACTCGTCAGCACTTTCGAGGTAAGCACTGCGGTTTCGGTGAACAACTGTCGTACTTTATTACGGGCCTGCTCATTCTCCGCTATTCGCTCGGCAATAATATCCCGGGCACCCTGCAACGCCTCTTTCTGATCTTTTACCTGTTCATTGATAAATTTGACAGCCTCTTCGGAAGGATCGCCTGCACCCTGTTCAATAATAAAAGTAGCCAGCGGTTCCAGGCCTTTTTCAATGGCCGTTGTCGCCTTGGTTTTGCGTTTGGGTTTATAAGGCAGGTATATGTCCTCCAATATCGTCGCATCGTAACAATCTTCGATGCGTTGTTTTAACTCAGGATTAAGTTTGCCCAGGCCATCGATGGTCTTCAGGACCGTTTCTTTCCGTTTGTTAAGCTCTTCAAAATACTTGATTTGTTCAACCACATCTGCGATCTGCACTTCATCCATATTTCCGGTCGCTTCTTTACGGTAGCGGGCCATAAAAGGAATGGTGGATCCTTCGCTGTGCAGTTCATGGACATTGTTGATCTGCTTCAGGCTAAGGTTCACTTTCTCTGCAATCTTTTGAATATACCTGGTTTCCATAATTAATTATTCAATGTTTCCGGAATATCGCTTGCCGCGGGATCCGTATTCGTGAATCGGGGAGCAAATGTAAAGGATCGGAAGAAAGAAAAAATTTTGATTTATCAACAACATTTCATTGGTAATGGGGCCGGATCTTCCCCGCTGCCGTCCCACGGGAAATTTCCTACCTTCGTACCTAATAAACAGCCATTATGGACATCAAGAACAATATATTGGAGACGATAGGCAATACCCCCCTTATCCGTTTGAATAAAATTACGAAAGATCTTCCCTGCACCGTACTTGCCAAAGTCGAATACTTCAATCCGGGCAACTCCATCAAGGACCGGATGGCCCTGAAAATGGTAGAAGTGGCTGAAAAGGAAGGCAAACTTAAGCCCGGAGGAACGATTATCGAGTGTACCTCAGGAAATACCGGGATGGGGCTCGCGCTGGCAGCCGTCGTAAAGGGCTATAAATGTATATTCACTACCACCGACAAACAATCCAAAGAAAAGATAGATATTTTAAAGGCTTTGGGAGCTGAAGTAATCGTTTGCCCTACCAATGTGGAGCCTGACGATCCCCGCTCCTATTACTCCATCGCCAGACGGCTGGCTAAAGAGATTCCCAATTCCTTTCATTCCAATCAATACGATAACCTGGCCAACCGCCTCGCCCATTATGAAACAACGGGACCGGAGATCTGGGAACAGACAGATGGGAAGATTACCCACCTGGTCGTAGCGACCGGAACCGGGGGAACTGTGACAGGAACGGCCATGTTCCTGAAGGAAAAAAACCCTGCTATCCAGGTTTGGGCTATCGATCCCTTTGGTTCCCTGCTCACCAAATTTTTCCGCACCGGGGAAGTAGACATGAATGAAGTGCATCCCTATATCAGCGAAGGCATAGGCGAAGACTTCGTACCGCAGAACTACGATATGAATGTCGTGGATGCCTTTGAACAGGTAACGGACAAGGAAGCCGCTATTATGGCCCGGCGCATTGCCAAAGAAGAAGGATTGTTCTGCGGGTATAGCGCAGGCACCGCATTACAAGGGATGCTTCAATTAAAGGACAAATTAAAAAAAGGGGATCTTGTCGTTGTGATCCTTCACGATCACGGCAGCCGTTATGTCGGAAAAGTGTATAATGACCAGTGGATGATGGAAAGGGGATTCCTGGACGTTAAAACATTCAAGGATTTAGTAGCAGGCCGGGGAGCCAAACGTCTGATCACGGTGGAACCGGAACAAACCGTAGCACAGGCATTCGAACTGATGCAAAAATATAATGTAGAAAACCTGCCGGTCCTGAAAAATGGTGAAGTCGTCGGAGCGATCAGTGAAAGCGGATTGTTTTCCCGTATGATGAATAACGGGCAGGATATAAAGAACAAAAAGATCGACGAAGTACTGGAAAAGGCCTATCCGGTCGTTTCTTTCGATACACCGCTCGAAAGACTGAGCAACCTGATCACCCGGGAAAATGGTGCGGTTTTGGCAAAAGATGATAGCGGCCATTATCATATAGTAACCAAGTATGATGTGATCCACGCCCTGAGCAACTAAAAGAGCTTTCGGGTAATCACACACCTATCAGTCAATTATACCTGCACTTTATCTGAAAATCGTGCTTTTACGAAAGTCTTTTGCGAGAACTACGCATACTGCCGTAAAAACTGCTACCTGAAAACAGAGCAAAACCTCTATTGTCCCATTAACTTTAACAAAGTATTTTTGATTCAGAAGTTGATTGATATCTATCAATCACCAATATCCGGAAAAACCAAAAATTAATATCCAGGATCCAATTAAAAAACCAAACCCAATATCCAGGGAAAACCGAATTAAAAAATCCAATATCAGTCAACTTCTATTTTTTTGTCCAAATTGAATCGTCCAAAATCCAATTATCCGGGAAGACCGAAAGACCCAAACCAAGATCCAAAACTAACGAATCCTTATCCTGAAGAAAAAAGACCAACGATCCAAACCTGAAGAACCGTCCAAATCCAAAATCCGAAGAACCTGTCCTTACCTTGAAAGACCAGTCCAAATCCTAAGAACCGATCCAAATCCTGAAAGACCGATCCAAAATCCGAAGAACCGTCCAATTCTGAAGAACCGTTTTTAAATCCAAGAACCGAAGAACCAATCCAAGACTTGAAGAACCATCCAGATCCTAAAAACCATCCAGATCCGAAAAACCGTCCAGATCCTAAAAAACCGAATTAAAACCTGATCCCTGACCGAAAAACCAATGTCAAAATCCAACGTCCTGGGCTAAACCTAAGCAGTATCCAATCCGAAGTGAACTAAACCATCTGCTTTAATCTCTGGTACCCTCCTGCTAAACTCTGATTAGTGCGTGAATTTAGCAGGAGGCAATTACCGACAGCCTCCTCCAATCTATCGCCTTAGCTTTCCAATTACCTTCTCCCTTCTTTATTTACCATCTACCTTCTTTATCTTGCAGGAATAATCGTTCCGATGCCTCTTTTCACCGATCAAATGGGTAGAACTATTTTGTTGGACCAAATTCCCCGAAGGATCATTTCTTTGGTCCCATCGCAAACCGAATTACTGTATACGCTGGGCTTACAGGAAGAGGTAGCCGGTATTACAAAATTTTGTGTTCATCCGGAAGCCTGGTTCCGCACCAAACCGAGGGTAGGCGGAACAAAGAATATCCGAATGGAAACCATCCACAGACTAAAACCGGACCTGATCATCGCCAATAAGGAAGAGAACGAGCGGGACCAGATCGAAGAACTAACTGCTCATTACCCGGTTTGGATAAGCGATGTCTCCAACCTGGAGGATGCCCTGCAAATGATCCGGAATGTCGGAGAACTTATCGGAAAAGGAGAAAAAGCAGCCTCTTTGGCGGGTGAAATTGAAAAAGGCTTTTCGACAATTTTCCAACCGGCTAAATCGCCCTCCCAACCATCTCCCCATGCAGCACCGCGGGCAGCCTATTTCATCTGGCGTGATCCCTGGATGGTAGCGGGAGGAGGTACTTTCATAAACGATATGCTGGATCGTTGCGGTCTCGACAATATTTTCAGAAACCAGATGCGTTATCCTTCCGTTACGCTGGAATCATTGCCAGCCCTGGACTGCGAAATCGTTCTGCTCTCTTCCGAGCCCTATCCTTTCCGGGAGCAGCATATACAGGAAATCCGTGAAATATTGCCCGATGCCCATATCAGCCTGGTGGATGGAGAACTATTCAGCTGGTATGGCAGCCGGATGTTACTTGCTCCTGACTACTTCAGCCGACTAATTCCGCCGGCTTCTTGAACATTCGACTTAAATATTTAGATTCGATAATCAAAATCAATTGATACATGGATTTTACCGATCTGGGGCCTTTATCACCACATGAATCGAATAAACCGTCCCGGAAAAAACCCATCTTTCCGGTCAGCGAATCGTTACGGCAATATTTGAAACATCATGGGCGTGAGGTGAAATTACCGGTATCCTACAAAGATCTGCTCCAGCATATCACCTATTCTGTTCCCCTGAAGGACAAACACCAGCAGGACACCCTTTGGGAGACAGCCTTATACGATATGCGGCACTGGGATTTTATCCGCAAGGGTCTGGTCCAGATGTATGCCATCCTGAAAACCGAGGGCGATCTGAGTTATATCAACCATCTCGATGTGGCCAGAATCGATTTCTGCAGTTTTGCCAATTCCAGCCCTTTCCGGATCCGTATCGTCAATAAATTCAACGACAATTACGATCACTATTATATTAAGCAGGCCGATGCCTCCCGTATTTATGGATTGGAGCTGGAACATCTGCTTTCTCCCAACCGGATCACTTATTTCACTCATCTGAACACCCTGGTGGAGGAACATATCCCCGGGATTCCGGGCGACCTGTTCATTAAAAGTTTTGCGGATGATCCCCAGACTAATAAAATCCGTTTGTCAAAGGAATTTGTAAAATTCAATGAGCGCTGTTTTGTGCGTCTGCTGGGAGATATGCGTTCCTATAATTTTGTGGTGGATATCACGCCGGACATCGAGGATTATCAATACCGGATCCGGGCCATCGACTTTGACCAGCAATCCTATGAAGGAAAAAAGAACCTCTATATTCCTCAGTTCTTTAAAGAGAATATCGAGTTCGTGGAACTCTGTCTGCGACACCTTAACCGGGAATCGATCGAACAATACCAGACGGAAGAAAGGACCATGATGGCTTTCCGGGTCGCTTCTTCCCGGTTTCGTCTTATGGACCTATTGAATATCATGGCCAAGGATGAGATCTACCGGCCTGAAAAACTGCTTCAGCTAAAAACCGAACTGGCAGACCATTTTAAGAGTACCGCCTTCCTGAAATGCAAGTCAATGGGTCAATTGGTCAAGCGCCAGCTCAAACAGACCCTCCAGAAGAATCTGGCCCTGATCCAAAAAAACCTCAGCAAATTCGAGGATTGAGCCTGTTTGAAATCGTTCTAAAACCGTATATTCGCAGCTCCTTTAACGAACGAGGCTTGCTTTTGCATATTTTTCAACATTTTAAGCATTTAATAATATATAATCTAAAAAGCCATTCAAAAAATGAAGAAATACAAAGCCGGCGTATTATTTGGAGACGAGTTAGAAGCCTTGTATAAAGATGCCAAAGACAACCAGTTCGCCCTTCCTGCAGTAAATACCATTGGAACCAATACGATCAACGCTGTTCTGGAAACGGCAGCTAAAGTAAATTCACCCGTAATCATTCAATTTTCGAATGGCGGAGCCCAGTTTATTGCCGGGAAAGGAATGCCCAACGACCAGCTACAGGGGAATATTTTCGGAGGAGTTTCCGGGGCCCTTCATATCCATAATGTAGCAAAATATTATGGCGTTCCGGTAGTGCTGCATACAGACCATGCTTCCAAAAAATGGCTCCCCTGGATCAGTGGTCTGATCGATGCGGGCGAACAATTTTTTAAAGAAAAAAAACAACCATTATTCAGCTCTCATATGCTGGATCTTTCCGAAGAACCTTTGGAAGAAAATATTCATACCTCCGTTGAATTCTTCAAACGGATAGCTCCCCTTGGAATGGGCATCGAGATCGAATTAGGAGTAACCGGCGGAGAAGAAGATGGTGTCGATAACAGCGGTGTGGAAAATGACAAACTCTATACGCAGCCGGCTGATGTCGCTTATTCTTACAAAGAATTGAGCAAGGTGGGCAAACTGTTCAGCGTAGCTGCAGCCTTCGGAAATGTACATGGCGTATATAGCCCGGGCAATGTTGAATTGCGTCCGGTCATTCTAAAAAACAGCCAGGACTTTATCGAAAAGGAATTGAAGACCGGTCCAAAGCCTGTATTTTTCGTATTCCACGGAGGTAGTGGCAGCCCTCAGCACCAGATCCGGGAAGCGATCAGTTACGGAGCGATCAAAATGAATATCGATACAGATCTGCAATGGGCTTTCTGGGAAGGCATTCAGCAGTATTATGTTAAGAATGAAGCTTATCTTCAGGGCCAGCTGGGTAATCCGGGTGGCGCTGACAAGCCGAATAAAAAATATTATGACCCAAGGGTGTGGTTGCGTAAGGGCGAAGAGACCTTCAGCAAACGCCTGGAAGTCGCTTTTGAAGACCTGAATTGTATCAACAGGAACGCATAAGCTGAAAAGGTAGAAACTCTTTTACCCCTTAATAGGACTTCAAAGGAAGCCTCGCTGAAAAAGCGGGGCTTTCTTGTTTTACAGCCTCGTTTATTGCCTGGTTTTAGGGCTTCCCCGCCCCTGTCGGAGGAATCCAATAATTGATTAGCTTGCAGTACAAAATCCATTCTATATGCCTTCAAAAAAGATCGTTGATCTTCTCGGTGATAAAGCCTCTTATCTGCTTGATTACAAACCCGTCGTTGACAAATCCACCCTCACCCACCCCTCCCCTCGTCACGTGGAAGAAATATGGGTGAATTCCAACCGCCCCAACCAGGTCTTAAGAAGTCTGCAAACCCTTATCGGGCACGGAAGATTGGCAGGTACAGGTTATTTATCCATTTTTCCGGTAGATCAGGGCGTAGAACATAGCGCAGGCGCCTCTTTTGCCCCCAATCCCATCTATTTCGATCCCGAAAATATAATCAAACTTGCCCTGGAAGCCGGATGTAATGCGGTAGCCTCCACTTTTGGCGTACTGGGTATCATGAGCAGAAAATATGCTCACCGGATCCCTTTTGTGGTAAAGATCAACCATAACGAATTGCTGAGCCTGCCCAACCGTTTTGATGAGACCCTTTTCGGAAAAGTAAAGGATGCCTGGAATATGGGGGCAGTAGCAGTCGGTGCTACGATATACTGGGGCAGCGCAGAAAGTACACGGCAATTAAAGGAGATCTCGGAAGCATTCGAACTGGCGCATGAATTGGGAATGACCACTATCCTTTGGTGTTACACGCGTAATAACGGTTTTGTCGTCAATGGAGTGGATTATCATACCTCAGCCGATCTTACCGGTCAGGCCAATCATCTCGGCGTTACGATCCAGGCGGATATCATCAAACAGAAATTACCTACGAATAACGGAGGTTATCTCGCCACCAAACATGGCAAGACCTCACCGCTGGTTTATAGCAAATTAACGACTCCGGATAATCACCCCATAGATCTTACCCGTTATCAGGTGCTGAACTGTTATAGCGGCCGTGTAGGGCTGATCAACAGCGGCGGGGAAAGCAAGGGCGCCTCCGATCTGGCCGACGCCGTCTATACGGCTGTGGTCAATAAACGTGCAGGTGGAATGGGCCTGATACTCGGCCGCAAAGCTTTCCAGCGCCCCTTCCAGGAAGGACTGGATATGATCCAATCCATACAGGACGTTTACCTGGATCAGGAGATCACGATCGGATGATGAAAGATCATAGAATACTGATATTTATTTAATACTTCATTTAACGTTAAACGAATCAAATCGTGACGAATGATCACGGTTTGATTTCCTTCTTTTTAGAGCCCTGCACAATCCGTTTTATAAGACTTTCCATCTGAAGATTGCAATTTCAGTTGTCGACAAATAGTCGATAACTCAATTCCTGCAATTTTTTCCCTTTTCTTTATCCGATACCATAGTCCTTTGGATCAGCACTATCTGTCAAAATACCAACCACATCAACCACAGAAAAATACCATTGTTGTTCTAGCTCATTCCAGTCCGACCGGACCCTTTTGCTCTCAAATAGTTTTATATTATTCATAGTTGGGTTATATTTAAGAATGCAATATATGTCATAGGGCTATCCGACCTAAAAATGTTAGCAAATTTTTGTAACGCTTTGTTATAATCCCTACTTCCATTAAACCCATGAACCACATTTGAGTCTTTAAAAGTAGTTTACTAATAATCTAAAAGTTAGGCTATGAAAATCAAGACATTAAAATTAACCGGCATTGCCATCCTGGCAATACTAATCTCCGTTTCCTGTTCCAATACCAAGGTCACTTCTACCTGGAAGGCAGCCAGCGTATCCAGCATAGCCCCTGGTAATAAAGTGCTGGTGCTGGGAATCATTCAGGAAAAAGACGTTCGTCTCCGTATGCAGATGGAAGGGTACCTGGTGGACGAGCTAAAGGCCAGAGGATATAATGCCGTATCATCCTATACCTTGTATGGACCAAAAATGTTCAGCAACAAAAATGAAGAAGATGTTCTCAATACCCTGCATACCAGCGGCATTGACGAGGTACTGACTATCAGCCTCCTTGATAAAGCCAGACAGAAAGAATACCAGCCCGGAATTGGCTATAATCCTTATTCTCCTTTCTGGGGATATTACAACTATATGTACGGCCGTATGTACAGCCCTGGTTATATTTCCGTGAATACCCGTTTTTTGTGGGAAAGCAACCTCTATGAGGTGACCACCAAAAACCTGCTTTATTCCATTCAATCCGAATCCTTCAATCCCTCGTCGGCGGGAGATATGGGAAAGGACTACAGCCGGATCGTCGTGAAGAATATGACCAAAGAAGGTGTGCTGGCGAAAAAATAGGTCCCTAAAAAGCCACCAGGCATAAGCCTCTTAAAAAGCTTCTCCCAAACTTATATTCAACGCACCATAGCCCTTACTGAACCCGTAATCCAAGGCTATATTCGTTCCCGACTTTTTATTGAATTTGATTCGCAATCCGCCCCCCGCAGCAGGGTGCCAATAGGCAAACTGTTTGGTATTCGGTTCGGTGGCGCTGACCAGTTCTGCGAAAACAACAAAACCGAACAAACCATTATTTGTAATATCCCGGCGATATTCACTTTCCAGGTAAGCCACTGATTTCCCGGTAAATCGTCCGGAGTAAAACCCTCTTCCCGAACGTTGGTAAGTATCTCCTCCGACAGCCGGCAAATTCAGGTAAGGCGGGTTACTGCCAAGCGTTGTCCAGAGATAAGACCATAAGGCCAGTACATTCTGTCCCTTCGGGCGGATGGAAAAATATTTCCGTGCATCCAGGTATAAGGAGGTCCAGTAGAAATTGCTTCCCATAAAGGTGGGGTTGACCCTGAAAATAGCATTCAAAAAGGATCCTGGCAAAGGGTTCAGCGAATTGTTACGGGTATCGTACAAAAGGTTGAATGTAATACCGGACGAAAATGAATTGGCGTGGTTGGCCGTGCCATAGGGATAACCGGAGAACTTATCCAGATGAATGGAATCATCGGTATGCACACCGATATTATAATCCAGGTTATAACCAAAACCCGCAAGCAGATAGGGGGTGATCCGTTTTAAGGCATTCTGGTAGAACCGGACATATTGGTAACGGATCAATAACTTGTCCTTATAATCCTGCCCTCCGCCTAATCCCCAGGTATAACGGGGAAAGATCGAGAAACGCATATCACCCTGGTAGTTCCAGGAGTTACCCGCAGACCAGATATTGGATCGGAATGGAAAATTAAAGGCGCCGTGAAAATTAAAACCGGGAGAAAAGGTGACATTCGACTGATAAGTATTTTTCCTGTCCCCCATATAGAAACCGGCCGTGGTAGAAGTGATCAGCGCAGTTCCTCCACCGGGAACGGATGAACTAAGGGGCAGCAAGGAATAATAGACGGCCCGGTCCTTAGCCTTCGAGGGATTTTTAAAATGAATATGTGTTGCTTTCACCACAATCTCAATAAGATCCTTTTGACCGGAAGTATCCCTAACGGAGCTGTCCCCTGGAACGATCATTCCGGATGGATTTTGGGCATCCACCACTTGTGACGCTAAACACCCCAACAAACAACCAATAAGAATAACAATAAACCTTTTGTTCACGAATATCATATAGAGGAGAATACCAATATTGTGCTATTTTTCCGGAAGCCAAAAAGGCCCTATTTTTAACGAATAATGACCAATAATCCCCAATTTAGCCAAAAAATGCCCCTAAAATTTCCCCTTTTATTATTCCTGGCAAGTTTTCTTATTATTACCGGAGAACCCGCAACGGCCCAAAAAATAGAGATACTGACCAGCGGAAGAAATAGCCCTGGCATTCAGGACAGTGCCAGTAACCGCGGAACCAAGGCCTCCTTCCGAGGTCTGAGTGTGGTCAGTGATAAAGTAGTCTGGGTTAGTGGAAGCCAGGGCACCATAGGGAAGTCTCTGGATGGGGGGAAGACCTGGCAATGGATCATCGTTCCCGGGTACGAAAAAAGGGATTTCAGGGATATAGAGGCTTTTGATGAGCATACCGCCATCATCATGGCCATTGCCGAGCCTGCCAATATCCTCAAGACAACAGATGGCGGAAAGACCTGGGTAACGGTCTATGAGAACAAGGCCGCCGGGATGTTCCTTGATGCCATGGAATTCTGGAATAAGGATAGCGGGATTGTGCTGGGAGATCCGGTCAATGGAAAATTTTTCATAGCAAGAAGTTTTGATGGAGGAAATACATGGCACGAGATACCAACCAGGGAATTGCCGGAGGCTGATTCAGGAGAAGCTTGTTTTGCCTCCAGCGGAACAAATGTCCGGAGCCTGGGCCGGAGTGAAGCCTGTTTTGTCAGCGGAGGCCTTCGTTCCCGTTTATTTATCCGCGATAGCCGCATTGACCTGCCCTTATTACAGGGAAAAGAAACGACAGGAGCCAATTCGGTAGCAGTAAAGGATAACCGCAAATTAAAAGCAGGCCAGCAGCTGATCGTCGTAGGCGGAGACTTTAGTCACGATACCTCCCGGGAAAAAAATTGTACCCTGACCTTCGATGGCGGCAAGACCTGGATCAGCCCACAGACTGCGCCGCATGGCTATCGTAGTTGCGTGGAATATACCAATAAGGACCAGGTCCTTAGTTGCGGAACATCCGGAGTGGATATCTCCGCGGACAATGGTCTGAATTGGCAATTGATCTCCGGAGAAGGATTCTATGTTTGCCGGAAGGCAAAAAAAGGGAAGGCTGTATTTCTGGCCGGGGGAAATGGAAGAATAGCAAAGTTGGTGCTATAAAAGCTATTTTTTAAACATCACGTAGACCGCAGCCATCAAAAAGGCAAAAGCGAGTAAGTATTTAAGATGGAAAGGTTCTTTCAGATACCAGACGGCAAATACCGAAAAAAGGACGAGGGTGATCACCTCCTGGATGATCTTCAATTGAAAGGCGCTGTATCCGTGATTGGATCCCCAGCGATTAGCCGGAACAGTCAGGCAATATTCCAGGAAAGCAATTCCCCAGCTGATCAGGATAGCCTTCCATAAAGCCAGTTCTTTATGGTTGAGATGCCAGTACCAGGCGATGGTCATAAAAACATTCGATGCAAAAAGCAGGAGGATGGTACGCATAAAAGTCTGATTCAGTCCCCTGAAATCCTAATTCAATCCCCTGAAATCCACGGGAACAAGTTTGCTGACCCCCGGTTCCTGCATAGTTACACCGTAGATCACATCCACGGTACTCATAGTCATCTTATTGTGGGTAACAATGATGAACTGGGAGTTTTCGCTGAATTGACGGATCATATTGGTGAACTTCCCTACGTTGGCATCATCCAGCGGTGCATCCACCTCATCGAGGATACAGAAGGGAGCCGGTTTGATCAGGTAAATCGAGAACAACAGGGCCGTGGCCGTCAGTGTTTTTTCTCCCCCGCTCAACTGGTTGATGGAAGATGGTCTTTTTCCTTTTGGTTTGGCGATAATATCGATACCCGTATCGGCAAGATTTTCCGGATTTTCCAAAACCATATCCGCTGTATCCTCTTCTGTGAACAAGGATTTGAAGACCCGCTGAAAATTCTCCCGCACCTTATTGAAGGTATCCAGGAACTGTTGGTTAGCCGTTGCCTCAACCTCCTGGATAGTCTGCAGAAGGCTGTCCTTGGCGCCGACCAGATCGTTCTTTTGTTCGAGGATGAAATCATAACGTTTTTTCATTTCCTCGAAAGCCTCGATCGCCGTTGGGTTAACCTCACCGAGGTTCTCCATACGTTTTTTCATTCTGTCGGCTTTTTCCTGCAACTCTTCTACGGGCGTGTCGCCGGTCCTGGGCTGATCGATGATCGTGTCCAGATCGATCCTGAATTCCACATTCAGCCGCTCTTTCATCCCGGCAAGCTGCAGTTTCAATTCATTCAGCTTATCCTTTATTTCGCTCAGTAAATGTTCGAGGTGGTCCTTTTCCTTAACCTTGACGCGCAGCTCGCTTTCCCGTTCACCAAGTACATTGCGGAGGTTATAATAAGCCTGATCGGCTTCGTTCAGTTTCTTTTCCTCTTCTTCCTTTCTACGCAGCAATTCGATCAATGCTCCTTCCGAACCAGTCAGCAATTCCTCGCTTTCGGCGATGCTTTCATTGGTCTGTTTAAGTTGTGAAGCATTCACCTCGATCTGCGTGTGCAGATCGGTCAGTTGTTTGCTCTTAAAATCCAATTCCTGTTTCAGGGCGCTGATCCGGCTATGCTGGCGGGTTACCTGGAGATTAAATTCATTATATCCTGCCGAGGAATTGTTATAGGCAATTTCTGCAGACCGATAGTCCTCTTCCGCAACCTGTGACTTTTCTTTCAATTCCGCCACCACCTTCACCAGCTCGATCCATTCCTTACGGGTATCTTCGATACCGCCAATCGTCTCTTCCAGGCTCAGTTGTAATTCTTCCAGTCTGTTCTGCGAACTATGCTGCTGCCCGTGAAGATTTTCCACCTTATTCTGCAGGGAAAAAACAAAATTCGTCAGACGGTTGATATCCTGTTGGGCCTGGCGGATCGCCTGTTCTTTAAGTTGTTCATTATACCCGGCTACCTCATTATGTTTCTCCTGGATGGCCGTTTTCAGACCATTCACGTTCGATTCCAGGACCAGGATCTGTTCTTTTAATTTCTCCAGATTTTTGGCACGGCCGATCTTCTTTCCTTCGAACAGACCGACGCTTCCCCCGGTAATGGAATATTTGCCTTTTACATATTTACCGGTCTTTTCCAGAACAATGGCTCCATTGCTGTTTTCCATTGCTTCTTCATTCTCGGCGATGAATACATTACCCAGCAGATGTTCTGCCAGGTCACGGTATTGCCCGTCCACTTCGATCACCTCCATGGCCGGGGTCATGCCTTCCGGCTTATGATTTTCGGTAATAACCTGGCCGTTGATCCTGTCAAGCAAAAAGAAATTCGCTTTCCCCTTCTTATTTTCATCGAGTAAATGCACAGCCTGCAATCCTTCCTGCAGATTATTCACTACATAATAATTGAGGTAGGGTTCCAACACGTTTTCCACCGCAGCCCGGAATTCTTCCTTCACGTAAATGATATCGGAAAGGATGGGCGCTGTATGGTTCCAGGACGGATTCTTATGAAGGAACTTGATGCTTTCCGGATAACCTTCCATGGAATCCATCAGGCTCTTGAGAAGATCGTGTTCGTTCTTCTTCGAATCCAGCTTGCGGCTTTCATCGGCCAGCTTTTGCCGGAGCACTTCCAGTTGTCCCTGGGTCTGCAATATATTTTCCTTGGTACGTTCCTGATGTTCCTGTAATTGCTGAAGTTCTGTTTGTTTGGACTCCAGTTCCTGTTCTTTCAGCAAACGTTCTTCTTCCAGTTGTTTGAGCTGACTATCCCTGATCATCCTTTCTTCTTCCAGTTGCCGGATACCTCTTTGTACGTTTTGAATGGAGGTATCGGCCACGGCTACTTTCTTTTCCGCTTCGAACTGATCGCGTTGAATCTGAGCATTTTCCCGACGCAGGCCATCAACGGAGGATCGTTTAGCGTCAAATAATTGACGGGTTTCATCCACCGAAGCTTTTAAGGATTCCAGTTGTTCCTGGAGACCGGATAATTTATTTTCTTCCTCTTCTACCTGTTGACGGGTAAAGACAATGCTTTCTTCCAAACCCTTCAACTGGCCTTCGCCTTTGAGCAGGAATTCCTGCAGACTGTTTTCTTTCTCCTTCAGGAAATTCAGACGCTGGCTGGCAAGGTTCTTTTCATTCTCCTTTGTCCTTAGGTTCTGCAGCAGGTCATTAAATTCATGCTGCATGGATTGCAAGGCCCTTTCCTTCTCGATAAAGCCTACCTTTTCCTGTTCCAGGCTGGCTTCTTCCTGCGCAACTACCGCTTCAAGACGGACTTTTTTATTCATTTCGGTATCTGCCTGTTCATTAAGTTCCCTGTAATGAATATTAAATCCCTCCAGCGCAGCTTTGGCGAGCTCGATGCTGAGCTCCCTGTATTCTTTTTTTATCTCGTAATATTTCTCTGCCTTTTTAGCCTGGTTCTCCAGACTTTTCAACTGGTTGTTGATCTCGAACAACAGATCCTCGATGCGGGAAAGATCCTGCTCTGTAGCGTCAAGTTTCTGACGGGCCTCTTTTTTTCTTGTTTTGTAAATGGTAACCCCTGCTGCCTGTTCCAGCATACGCCGGCGGCTGTTCTCTTTATCCTTGATGATATCATCTACCATGCCGAGTTCAATGATAGCATAACTATCCGTGCTGATCCCGGTGTCCATAAAAAGATTTTGAATGTCCTTCAGACGGCAGGTGACGTCATTCAGGCGGTATTCGCTTTCCCCGCTTTTGTAGAACTTGCGGGTGACCGTTACCGTACCGAACTCGGTAGGTAACAGGTTACGGGTATTTTCAAAGGTGAGGCTCACCTCGGCCAGCCCTGATGCCGATCTGGTTTTGCTGCCATTGAAGACGAGGCTCTCCAGGTTTTCGGAACGCAGATGGCTTATCTTCTGCTCGCCGATAACCCAGCGGATACTGTCGATAATATTACTTTTTCCGCAGCCGTTAGGTCCGATAATACCTGTGATCCCTTCGTCAAAACTGATAAGGGTCCTGTCAGCAAAACTTTTAAAACCCTTGATTTCTAAACTCTTTAATCGCAAAGTGAAATATATTTATAGTTGAGCTTGTTTAAGTCAGGCAAACTTGAGCAACGTGATATTCTCCATGTCCCCTTTGTCGGATGGCAAACCTACATTAAAATGCTTAATGTTACTCGCCCCTGTTGAAAACTGGTGAATAATTTGGGTAGTCCTGTTTCTAATGCCCTTGCAGCCAATTCACTATGAAAGTCATACATTTACAAAGAATATAAAAACAAATATGTTCAACGGGTCGTATTTTTAAGTAAGTTAGGGCAGGATATTAATCCGGATAAAAAGGTAAAATAAATTTATATTTAAAAAACAGAGGCTTTTTATACTTTTAAAGCATATTTTAATCCAAAACATCAGAAATAACAACCATTGTATGACTAATTTTATCGTTCCCATTGATTTTTCCGAGACTTCCAAGAATGCTGCCCGTTATGCTGCCTACATTTCGACATTGGTTCCCGATGCACATCTTATTTTGTACAATGTATTTGATACGCTGGAATACGGATCGGACAGCAGTCCCCTGGGTACGGAAGGCGCAGAAGACGCCGGCAGAATGACGATTATGGAGATGGCCCTGGAGAGTGTAAAGACAGAATTATCATCCATTACCGGAGCTAAGATCTCGTCGGTGGCCGAAGAAAATAATCATTTTCTCGATAGCCTGGAAAAATATATCCTGGCCAATGATATTAAGCTGGTTATCATGGGTATTACAGGAGCAACCCGCCTCGGACAAATATTCATGGGCAGCAATACCCTCAATATTGTCAAAAGAGGGCTTGTGCCTGTGATTATCGTTCCACCCGATACCCGCTCCCAATCGGCCAAGAATGTCATGTTACTGACCGATTTCCAGGACATAGAGAACACCATTCCCATTGAGTCTGTCAAAAACGTGCTTAACCTGTTTAATCCCAGCCTGCATATAGTGAACGTGGATCATGAGCATTATGTCGAGCTGACAGAAGATTATAAGGCAGAAAGAGCCAAACTGGAATCCCTGCTGAAAGCGTACAAACCCGAATTTTATTTTATCCGGATGTATGATTTCCTGGAAGCTACTAATCAATTCGTAGCGGACAAAGAGATCGACCTTATCCTGACCTTCCCCAGGAAACATTCCTTCCTGAGTAATATCTTCAAAACGACCAATACGACCAAACTGGCCTATCATAGTGAAGTGCCGATCGTGGCTTTCACGGCCTAAGAACGTCAAAATAATTCACGGGCTGACTCTTAACCAGGGTCAGCCTTTTTTTATGCTAACTTTATCTGATGACTACTTCCGTTCTCTCTGCTGAATATTGGGATGACCGTTACCAGAATAACAATACCGGCTGGGATATGGGGCAGGTCTCTCCCCCGCTGAAAACCTATTTCGATCAATTACCGGATAAAAACATCTCTATTTTGATCCCCGGCTGCGGAAATAGTTATGAAGCCGGTTATTTGCTGGAAAATGGGTTTTCGAATATCACCATAGTGGATATCTCGGCGTTGCTGACTTCGGAATTGATGGAAAAATTTAAGGACTATGCGAATAAGCCATCCTCTGGTGGCAAACCTCTGCTGACCATTATCACGGGTGATTTTTTTGAACTGAAGGGCAGTTTTGACCTGATCGTCGAGCAAACCTTTTTTTGTGCGCTGGATCCTTCGCTGCGGGAAAACTATGTTACAAAAATGACGGAGCTTTTGAATCCGGGTGGGAAATTGGCAGGAGTGCTTTTCGACAAGAACTTCGTCGGAGGGCCGCCTTTCGGAGGGCATAAAGAAGAATATGCTGCGCTTTTTACTGCGAAATTTCGAATCAGGACACTTGAGCCCTGTTATAATTCGATAGGGCCGAGACAGGGGACGGAATTGTTCCTGGTGGCGGAGAGGGGAGTTGATTGTTGGGGATGATTAAAACCTTTTCGGCAACTTAAAAATCCGGGGAAGGTCTTAATCTTTTGGGAGGATAGAATCTTGGGAAGGATAAATCCTTCCGGATGACTGAATCTACAACGGAAGGATGAATCCTTCCGGATGACTGAATCTACAACGGAAGGATAAATCCTTCCGGATGACCAAATCTTTCACGGAAGGATGAATCCTTCCGGATGACCAAATCTTTCACGGAAGGATGAATCCTTCCTAATCCTTCCGGATGTCTTAATCCACCCGGCATAGAGCGGGCTCTATGCCTGTCACGGTCTTATGATGGGCCTTCGGCCGAGCCGGCTTAGGCCGGCTCCTGCTGACTCAGGCAATGAAAGCTCCCCAAACCCCAGATGATCTCCGTCGAATCGATTCCCACAACCTTCTTCCCGGGAAAACAATCCGAGATGATCTGAAGAGCTTTATCATCACGGTCGGAGCGGAAGGTCGGTACGATCACGGATGCATTGGCGATATAAAAATTGGCGTAGGAGGCTGGCAAACGCTGGTCTTCATAAACTACCGCTTCGGGCATCGGTAATTCCACCACATTGAGTTGTTTCCCGTTAAGAAGACGCATCTTTTTCAGATCGGCCAGGTTTTCCTGCAGCAAAGAATAATTCTCATCCTGTTTGTCCTCCTCGATCACCGTAAGTACGGTATCCTCATTGACAAAACGTACGGTATCGTCGATATGACCATCCGTATCGTCACCCACGATCCCATCCTTTACCCATAAAACCTGTTCCACTCCATAATAATCCCTCAGATAGGATTCAATCTGGTCCTGGTTAAGATGGGAATTACGGTTTGGATTAAGCAGACAACAGGAAGAAGTAAGCACCGTCCCTTTCCCGTTAAAATCCACCGAACCGCCCTCCATGATAATACCCGGATTATAGACCGGGATATTCAGGGCTTTGCCGATCAGGGTTGGAATCACATCGTCAAGATCAAAAGGTGGATATTTATTGCCCCAGGCATTATAGTTCCAGTCGACGATAATTTTTTTCTGTTCTGCATTTGGGTTGACCAGGAATGCAGGACCATGGTCACGGCACCAGGCGTCATTGGTTGGGTGAAAATAGAATTTAACCTGGTCCAGCCTAACCCCGGCTTCCGCTAAATAGTTTAGAGCAAAGGCCTTCATGGCTTCATCTTTCACATTGATGCAGACCCTTTCTCCCAGGGCCAGTTCTTTTATGAACTGGCTGTAATAGGGATAGATAGCGGAGATCTTCCCGGGCCAGGACGCCTCTTTATGAGGCCAGCTAAGCCAGGTGGCCGCATGTCGTTCGAATTCTGCCGGAAAAAAATAACCGAGTTCCCGTGGAGTAAGCGTTGCGTTCATTTTTATAATCTCTAATCTTCGTCGATAAATCTTTTCGTAATGGGCTGGTAAGAGTCGATCCTGCGGTCACGCAGAAAGGGCCAATGTGTTCGGTAACGGTCTGTCTTCTCCGTATCGATCTCCACGACGGCAGTCTCTTCCTGGTCATGAGAGGCTTTGAACAACAAGGTCCCGAAAGGGTTCGATACAAAGGAACCGCCCCAGAATTGCATGGCGCCATTCTGCTCCAATCCTACCCTGTTGACACTCACCACGTATACGCCGTTGGCAACGGAATGACTTCTTTGAATAGTCTGCCAGGCATTATATTGTTCAGTATTGGTCGCTTCGTCCTGGCTGGTTGCCCACCCGATGGCTGTTGGATAGAAAATGATCTCTGCACCCATCAGGGCCGTGATCCGGGCAGCTTCGGGATACCATTGATCCCAGCAGATGAGTACCCCGATTGAGGCATATTTGGTCCGGAAGATCTTATAGCCCAGGTCTCCGGGCGTAAAATAAAATTTCTCGTAATAAGCAGGATCATCGGGAATATGCATCTTCCTGTATTTTCCAAGATAGGTCCCGTCCGCATCCAGCACCGCGGTAGTATTATGATAAAGGCCCTGCGCCCTTTTTTCAAAGAGGGAAGCAATAATAACGATCTTTAGTTCCGCGGCCAGTTTGCTTAAAAGATCCGTGGAGGGGCCAGGAACGGGTTCTGCCAGTTTAAAGTTTTCGTAATCCTCCTCGTCACAAAAGTAGAGAGAGGTGAACAATTCCTGGAGACAAACGATCTGGGCACCTTTGGCCGCAGCCTCACGCACTTTATCGATCCCCTTCTGCAGGTTTGCCGCTTTATCGCCAGAACAGGTCATCTGTACAAGGCCCACTTTTACTTTACTCATAGTTTGACGTTCAAATAATTATTTTACTACCGGGCCTGGCCCGCAAAGGTGGATTCCGGAACATAATAATGATTTTACCTCCGGGCCCAGCCCGGTTTGGAGATGCAAAAATAGATAAAAAAAGGATTCTACTTCCCCCTTTAGAGGGTCAGGGGGTTTTATCCCCTACCCATCTGGCGGAGAAAGGCAACATGTGAGGCGACAGCATACCGCACCCTGGGGTATTCTATATAAGCGATTCCGTATTCCTGGCAAGCCTGACGGATGATCTTACTGATAGCCGGGTAATGTATATGGGAGATCTTGGGAAAAAGATGATGTTCGATCTGGAAATTCAATCCTCCGACCAGCCAGGAAACTACCTTGTTGCTGGTAGCAAAATTGGCTGTGGTCTTGATCTGATGGATAGCCCATTCGTCTTCCAGTTTACCTGTCTCCACATTGGCGACGGGAAAAGCCGTATGTTCTACGGTATGTGCCAGCTGGAATACCAGGCTCAGCACAAAACCGGCTACAAAGGTAAAGATGACAAAACCGATAACCCAGTCCGTAAATCCGATCATATAGATCGGCAGGGCGACGAATAAAAAGGCATGGAACAATTTGAAACCCCAGAACACCAAATGATCCGAAGTGCTCATTTTCTTCAGGGCCATATTTCCCACCTTGCTCTTGAAATATTTCTGGTAATCCAATACGAAGATCCAGAAGATATACAACAGGGAATACAGGAACCAGAAGTACATATGCTGGTATTTGTGCATCCGGTATTTTTTCTGAGTGGCGCTCATCCGCATCCAGGGCTGGATATCGATATCGTCATCGATGCCGTCCACATTGGTATAGGAATGGTGAATGATATTATGTTTCATATTCCACATGAAACTGTTACCGCCAAGGATATTCAGGGAGAAAGCGGCAAAAAGATTAACCCATTTATATTTTGAGAAACTTCCGTGGGCCCCGTCATGCATTACATTAAAACCGATCGCGGCCACGACGCAACCAAGAAGAACACATTCAAGGATTGCCCAAATGGTTCCCGGTGTAAAAAATACCAGGTGGATATACACGAAGGTAAAACAGACCATCAGGATCACGGCCTTCAGAAAAAGACTGTAATTGCCCGTTTGAGACTTGCCCACTTCTTCAAAATAACTGCCGATCCTTTTTTTCAGTTCGGTGTGAAAAGAATGGGGAGTGTTCGCAAATTTTGGAGTGGCCATGATAAGTCCGTTAATGAAAAATTAATTAATGTGCAAATTTAATCTTTTTTTAAGGGATAAAGTGTTAAAGACCGTATAATTATGCCGGTTTTCCGGCCAGAGCACCTAGGTCTGTCATGCTCAGTATCTTATAATAACGTGACCGTAAGATATTTGTTTTATCGGGTGGTAAGAATCGCCTAGGTATCCAGCCTGACCAGCGCGTCAAAATCCCTTACACCGATCATTTTTTCCGTAATAAATCCTTCCGCGTATGGCACACCGATCATTTTTCCGAACATCTGGTGCCTGCCGATGATGGAATTCAGGAATTCCGGGGTGGATATATAAGTTTGGGGCTCTTCCTTACCATATTCCACCGAGTGGAACTGGGAAGAATAGGCTTTGATCGATTCCAGCTTTTGCTCAAAGACCGGCGTGATATCATAAACAAAGGAAGGATTGGCATACCTGTCCTGAATGTAATGGAATACATATTTCGGGCGCCAGTGCTGCTGGGGTATTCCGTCCTGATCCAGGGTTTCGATCTTGCGTAATCCGCTGAGAAAACAAGCTTCCGAGATCAGATTACCCGCTCTCCCATGATCGGGGTGACGGTCGGCCAGGGCATTCGCCAGTACGATTTCCGGGCGGTATTTCCGGATGGCCCGGATCAGCAATCGCTGATGAGCTTCGTCGTTACGGAAAAAACCATCGGCCATCCCCAGGTTCTCCCGGGCATCCAGTTGGAGGATCGCAGCGGCCCTTTCGGATTCTTTTGCCCTTATTTCGGCAGTCCCCCTGGTTCCCAATTCGCCCCGGGTTAGATCTACCACTCCTGTCTTTTTCCCATGGCTTTTTTCCATGAGCAGGGTCCCTGAGCAACCGAGTTCTACATCGTCAGGGTGAACCGCTATGGCGAGAATATCCAGTTTCATCTGTTTAAATTTTGAAGGATTGTAAAAAATATTCCAAAAAAACTCATTCGGGCATGCAAAAATAACGGCTTTACCTGGATAATCTGCATGGCAAAATACCAGGTTTAAACCATTCAAATCCTTAATTGTTCTATTAATGCTTCCCTGATGGGTGTATTTGGCTATTTGCCCATTCTGAAGTAGTTTCGCAGGTCGCATTTTTACATTTAAAATTAAAAACAGGTAGACATGGCATACGATGTAGTCGTTCTCGGTAGCGGTCCAGGCGGATATGTAGCTGCTATCCGTGCTTCACAGTTAGGCTTTAAGACAGCGATCATTGAAAAGGAAAGCCTGGGAGGCATTTGCCTCAATTGGGGATGTATTCCTACAAAGGCTTTGTTGAAAAGCGCTCAGGTTTACGAAGATATTAAACACGCAAAAGAATTTGGCATCGAGGCCAGCGGTCAACCGGATTTTCCTGCGGTCATCAAACGCAGCCGGGGAGTTGCCGACAAAATGAGCAAAGGTGTCCAGTTCCTGATGAGGAAAAATAAGATCGACGTGATCATGGGATATGGCAAGCTCAAGGCAAAAGGTCAGTTGGAAGTAACTGCCGCGGATGGCAAGACCCAGATTGTCGAAGGAAAACATATCATTATTGCAACGGGTGCCCGCAGCCGTGAGCTGCCGAATCTGAAACAGGATGGGAAAAA
Source organism: Flavitalea flava (assembly GCF_054461575.1). Taxonomy (NCBI): domain Bacteria; kingdom Pseudomonadati; phylum Bacteroidota; class Chitinophagia; order Chitinophagales; family Chitinophagaceae; genus Flavitalea; species Flavitalea flava. The sequence continues at coordinate 95,716 of NZ_JBTLQH010000021.1, read as the reverse complement.
AGTGGTTGGCTACCGCGAAGCGATGGCGCTGCCCGAGCAACCCAAAAGCCTGATCGTCGTAGGAAGCGGCGCGATCGGAGTGGAATTCGCCTATTTCTATCATAGTATGGGCACAAAGGTGACCATCGTTGAGTTTCTGCCACGGATCGTTCCGGTCGAAGACGAAGATATATCCAAGGAGCTGGAAAAAATATACAAGAAGAGCGGTATCGATATCCTTACCAATAGCGAAGTGACAAGCGTGGATACGAGCGGTACCGGCGTAAAAGCCAAGGTAAAAACGCCGACCGGTGAAGTAACCCTCGAAGCGGATATCGTTTTGAGTGCGATCGGGATTGCCGCCAACATCGAGAATATCGGTCTGGAAACCTTGGGCGTAAAAACAGATAAAGGAAAGGTCGTCGTTGACAAATTCTATTCTACCAATGTACCGGGCGTTTATTCCATCGGCGACTGCGCTCCTGGTCAGGCCCTTGCACATGTGGCTTCCAAAGAAGCCATCATCTGCGTGGAAAATATCGGTTACAACGAAAAGAAATATGCGCATCAGCCAGAGGCACTTGATTATGGCAATGTGCCGGGATGTACCTATTGCACACCGGAGATTGCCTCTGTTGGGCTTACTGAAAAACAGGCCAGGGATGCAGGATACGAAGTAAAAGTTGGCAAATTCCCCCTGAGTGCTTCCGGTAAAGCATCGGCTGCCGGTCATACAGAAGGATTTGTAAAGGTTGTCTTCGATGCCAAATATGGAGAATGGCTCGGAACGCATATGATAGGTTATAACGTCACCGAGGTCATTATCGAAACGGTAGTAGGCCGTAAACTGGAGACGACCTATCAGGAAGTGCTGAACAGCATACACCCCCACCCGACCATCAGCGAAAGCGTAAAAGACGCTATCGAAGTGGCATACGGGGAAGCGATCCATCTGTAGCCCCTAAAGTGAACAGAGATAAATGTATAAATACAGAATTGATAAAATACAAAAGAGGCTGTCAAAATAAATTGACAGCCTCTTTTTCTTTGGTGACCTATGTGTTGAAAGCCTCTCTTTTAATAAAGCCAATTCGTTAATCTACAATCTCTTTGTTATCCTATTTCCAACCTCCCCCCAGGGACCGGTACAAGTCCACTACTGAGCTTAATTGCTGGCGTTCGACATCAGCAAGGTTTAACTCTGCCTGCAGAGCGCTTGTCTGTGCGGTGATCACCTCCAGGTAATTGGCCAATCCGCTTTTAAATAACAGATGGGCATCGTTTATCGCATGATGCAGGGTCTCCACTTGTGCCGCAGAAATCTCTTTCTGCAGTTTCAGTTTATCCACCTTGACCAGGGCATCGGAGACTTCTCCCACCGCATTTAATACGGATTGACGGAAAATGATCTGCGATTGCTCCTGTTGATTTTTAGCCAGCTCGAGCTTGGTTTTGAATTCACGATGCTGAAAGATGGGCTGGGTAAGACCGCCAACGACCGAACCGAATAAAGAGCCGGGAATATTCAGCCAATTGCTGGCTTTGAATGAATTGAGCCCCCCCGAAGCCGTGATCACCAGGGATGGGTACATGTTTCCCTGTGCTACACCAACCAGGGCATTCGATGACATAAGTGCCAGCTCGTTAGAGCGTACGTCAGGCCTGCGGCTGACAATGGCAGCCGGCAACCCGGTGGGAAGATTTTCAGGTACATTGAACTGTAACAGGCCGTTTGGATTACGTGCGATAACATGCGGCACTTCCCCGGTTAGCAAACTGAGGGCATTCTCCTGGATGGCAATAGCCTGTTCCAGCTGAGGTATCAAAATGGCTGTGGTCTGTTTCTGTGCTTCGGCTTGTTCTACAGCCAGCAGTGTTACGTCACCGGCGTCTTTTTGAAACCTGGTCACCTGAAGGGTGCTATCCCGGAGCGCAAGGTTCTTCACGGCTATATCCAGTTGGGCATCCAGCATCAGCAAGTTGTAAAAACCCTGTGCGATATCGGAAACCAATTGCGTCTGTACGGCCTTGGCTGCCTCATAGCTCTGGAGATACTGGGCCACCGTGGCTTCCTTTTGCCTCCTGATCTTGCCCCAGATATCGGCTTCCCAGGAGATACCTATATTGGCATTGTAATCCTCCAAATGGTTTGTCTTCAGGAAACTTTGTGTACTTAACCCGTTCAGACTATTGTCCGAAGGACGCGAGGTCTGCGCAGTTACCTGGAAGTTGACGTTCGGCAATTGCAGCAGCTTTGCCTGCTTTAACCGTGAATTAGCCGCATCGATCCTTTTAATGGCCAGTTGCAGATCATAATTATACGCGATCCCACGGGCAATAAGCCCTTGCAGGGTCGTATCGGTAAAAAATTGTTTCCACTCAATATTGGCGATACTGCTGGTATCCGCTGTAGCAGTGGGTGCTGCCGTTGATCCTGAAGTTGTGCGGAAAGCAGCCGGTGCAGGTACTTCAGCGCGCTGATAGTCCTTGCCTGCTTTACAGCCGCCGAGCCAACCGGCTACCAGCAAAAGTGCCGCATACCCCGCTGCCCTTTTGGTGCTAAACCTGCCTGCTGATTTTATTTTGCTTGCCATAACTTATTGATAAATGATTTGAAAGATGATTTGTTTTTCGTCCTGATTCTTCGCTCGATACACTTAAGAAGAAAATTGCAAGCAATTTTCTTCTCTTGCTCTCATGTCGGGGCCTTCGGCCCATTCCGAATAGTCGGCCACAGCCCGACTATTCGGAATAGTTCGACGTCGTCGGTACCGGAGGTCCTGTAACCTTCTCTTGTAAATACTGGAAGATCACATATAACACCGGGATAATGAATATACCCAGTACCACTCCTGTCAACATGCCGCCTACAGCGCCTGTACCGATTGACCGGTTGCCCAGAGCGGATGCTCCATGCGCCCATACCAGGGGTAACAAGCCTACGATAAAGGCAAACGATGTCATCAGGATCGGGCGCAACCTCAATTTTGCCGCTTCCAAAGCTGACTCTACCAGGCCCATTCCAGCACGGCGCCGTTGCACGGCGTACTCAATGATAAGAATGGCATTTTTGGACAAAAGACCAACCAGCATGATCAAACCGACCTGTACATAGATATTGTTTTCTATACCTGTCAGATTGATAAAGGCAAACACCCCAAGGATCCCCGTAGGTACCGTAAATATTACGGCAAGCGGCAATATGTAGCTTTCATACTGGGCGGCCAGCAGGAAGTAGACAAATACTATACTGAGGATAAAGATCAGGGTGGTTTGCGTACCTGCACTTTTTTCTTCCCTGGTCATACCTGTAAATTCTACGGCATACCCTCTGGGGAGCACCTGTTTGGCTGTTTCCTCGATAGCCTTGATGGCGTCGCCGGTACTGAAACCGGGTTTAGGAGAACCATTAATGGTTACCGCATCGAACATATTATTCCGGGTTACCGTTTCAGGACCATATACTCTTTTAAGTGTTACCACTGAATTAGCCGGAACCATTTCTCCGCTTGCATTCTTTACAAAGATCTCATTTAAGGTTCCCGGGTTGGCCCGGTACTTAATATCGGCTTGTGCCATAACCCGGTAATACTTACCGAACCGGTTAAAATCGGATACAAAGCTGCTGCCGTAATAGATCTGTATTGTTTGCAGCAGATCGCTCACGGACACGCCCAACTGCCTGGCTTTGGCATCATCTATTTCGATCATATACTGGGGGTTCCCAGCGGCGAATGTGGTAAAGGCATAGGCGATCTCCTTTCTTCCAAACAGGGCGCCGATAAAGGCCTGCGTGGTAGCCGCCAGTTTATCCAGCGACCCGTTGCTGCGATCCTGCAACATGAATTCGAAACCGCTCACATTACCAAAACCCTGGATGGTCGGGAACTGGAAGAAGAAGGCATTCGCCCCTTTCACCTGGCTCACTTTCTGTGCCAGTGAGGCGGATATCTGGTTGACATCTTTGACAGGTCCTCTGTTATCGAGATCCTTCATCCGTATAAAGCCGGCTCCATAAGGCGATGCATTGGCATTACTGATAAAGTTCAACCCTTCGATGATATAACGGTTCTCTGCATAGGGTTCTCCTTTAATGATGCTGTCTATTTCCATCATGGCCTTATGGGTTCTGTCCAGAGAACTACCGGGAGGCGTATTTACAGCGTACAGCAAAAAGCCCTGATCTTCGGTAGGAATAAACCCTGTCGGGGTTTTACGCACCAGCCAGACGGTGGTCAGCGTGATGAGCAGCAAACCAACGATAGCGACCCATTTCCGCTTAATTAGAAATGCAATGCTGCTCTTGTATTTATTGGTCATATTCGCAAATCCTGCATTGAAGCCGGCAAAGAAACGGGCGCCAAAACCTTTTTTAACAGGATGACCATCTTCGCCATGCGGGCTCTTTAAGAACAAGGCACACAAGGCGGGACTCAGGGTCAATGCATTTACGGCTGAAATTAAAATGGCGATGGCCAATGTAAAGGCGAACTGCCGGTAGAACACCCCTGCCGGACCCTGCATAAAACCTACGGGTACGAACACCGCAGCCATTACCATGGTGATGGATATGATGGCCCCGGATATCTCATTCATAGATTGAAGGGTCGCCTCCTTTACCGGAAGGTTGGTAGTTTCCAGTTTGGAATGCACCGCTTCCACGACCACAATGGCATCATCCACGACTATACCGATCGCCAATACGAGGGCGAACAGCGTGAGCAGGTTAATGGTAAACCCAAACAGCTGCATAAAGAAGAAGGTCCCGATGATCGCCACCGGCACGGCAATGGCCGGTATCAGCGTGGAACGAAAATCCTGCAGAAAGATAAACACGACGATAAAGACCAGGATGAACGCGATGATCAGCGTTTCACGCACCTGGCTGATAGACGCATCGAGGAACTCTTTTGAGTTGTACATGATAGTCGCCTTCACACCTTTAGGGAGATCTGCCGAAAAGGCTTTTATCTGCCGCTCGGCTTCTGTCAGGATATCATTGGCATTCGATCCCGCTGTCTGGAAAACCGCGAAACCCGAGGTAGGGCCACCATTCAGCATACCATTGGAAGAATACGTATAAGACCCGAATTCCACTCTGGCCAGGTCCTTCAACTTAAGAAGGGACCCATCGCTATTCGCCTTGATGATGATGTTCTCGTAGTCTTCGTTCTTATTTAATTTTCCTTTGTATTTTAATACATATTCGAATACTTCCTTACTGCTTTCTCCAAACCTTCCCGGCGCTGCTTCCAGGCTCTGGGCCCTGATCGCATTCGTTACATCCAGCGGAGTAAGTTTATTGGCAATCAGGCGATCAGGTTTCAACCAGATACGCATGGAATAATCCTTGGTACCGAAGATCTGCGCCTGTCCCACCCCGGGGATACGCTGTATCTGGGGGATAAGGTTGATCTTGATATAGTTCTGCAAAAAAGTCTCGTCATAGGTATTATCCTTACTGGACAGCGCAACGAACATAATAATGCTGTTCTGCTGTTTTTGGGTCGAAATACCTGCCTGGATAACCTCCTGCGGAATTTGGCTGACCGCCTTCGATACACGGTTCTGCACATTCACCGAAGCAATGTCAGGATTGGTACCCTGTTTGAAATAGACTGTCAGTGACATGGTTCCGTCATTACTGGAATTGGATGTCATATAGGTCATGTTCTCCACCCCGTTGATCGCTTCTTCCAGGGGAGTGGCCACCGAACGGGCTACCACTTCCGCATTGGCACCGGGATAGGCGGCTGTTACCTGAACACTGGGCGGGGCAATATCCGGGAACAGCGTTATTGGCAACGAATACAAGGACAATAATCCCAATAAAGTGAGTATAATGGAAACTACGGTTGATAAAACCGGTCTCCTGATAAATTTCCTGAGCATATTATTATTATTTTCTCCATGCCGGCAGAAAAAAGTACTGCCTGCATTTGTGCTGATTAATGATAGGTCTCCTGTCGGTTTCTTCTACAATGGCCTTACTTTCAATATGCTATCCATCGACATCTTTTGAGGAACGATGACCATGCCATCTCTCAAACGATCCATGCCGGTGTATACAATTCTTTCACCTGGGTTTATTCCCTTTTCCACCAGGTAATAAGTACCACTCCTGCCGGTTATGGTAATGGGTTTGCTGAACACTTTATTACTGTCTCCTAAATCGAAGACCAACACCTTATCCTGTATTTCGAAGGTGGCTTCCTGTGGAATAATGGCGGCAGAGGCCACCTGGTGAGGAATTCTTATTTTACCGGTATTGCCGGAACGCAGCAGTCCTTTCTCATTGGGGAAACTGGCACGAAAACTAATGGTGCCTGTTGACCGGTTGAACTGGCCTTCTACTATCCCTACTTTCCCTTTTTGTGCATAAACGGTATTATCGGCAAGGATCAGTTCTACGGGAGGCAGTTGTTTGATTTTTTCCTCGACAGTGCTGCCAACGAATTGATTCTTGAATTGCTGAAAATCCGTTTCACTTAAGGAAAAATAAGCATATACCTGGTTTATGTCGGACACAACGGTCAGGGCATTGACATCGTTTTTTATTACCAGGCTACCTATTTTATAGGGTATCCTCCCCAAATAGCCGTCTACCGGCGATGTGATGAGGGTATAGCCCACGTTTATCTGCGCATTGCTGACCGTGGCTTCCGCCTGTGCAACACTGGCCTTGGCAGCTTCGAAAGAAGCCTGTGCCGTCTTCAACTGAACATCGGAGACTACATTATTTTTTACCAGTGGCTCCAGCTTTTCGACATTGATCTGCGCGCTGGATAAATTTGCCTTGGCTGCCAAAAGATTTGCCTTTGCATTATTTACCTGTTCTTCATAAGGCCGGGAGTTTATCTTAAAAAGAGGTTGACCCCTCTTAACATAAGTTCCTTCGTCCATATAAATCTTATCGAGATAACCGTCAACCTGCGAACGGATATCGATATTTTTTGTCCCTTCCAGCGAAGCGGTATAATCCTGATAAGTGGTAGCAGCCATGCTGCTGATATCGATCACCGGTAAAGCAGGGGGCGGCATGGCCATTCCTGCTCCTTCCGGGCTGCCGGAAGAGGAGCTGCAGCTACTCAGTGCAACTGCTGCTATAAGGAAAATGAATATACTGTTCCGTCTCCAATTAACGGATGGTGCTGATGATTTCATGTTGGTGAGTTGTTTGTTTTTTGTTTGCTTACTTTTTTAGAAGTTCTTTCTAACGGTCTGGGTCCGGTTGTCAGTTAATAGTTGCCAGTTAATAATTAAAAACAGTTTATTTGAGTCGTGGAGAATTTTTTTTGTGTCATAAGCATTGTTTTATAGTGTTATAAAATATAAGATCTACTACTTTATCTTTTTTCAGTTTCTGTAAAAACCTGGTCTTATTCAGAACAGGGGCTAGTATAACAGCCAGGCAAGTAAATGGTTGTGTAAAAAGCCAATTATTTATAAAAATATTGAATAACCAAAACCGGGCTATCTTTTTTTACATGTGCGGCAAGCCATCAGGACGAAGGAAGGTCTTTCCCTAGGCACGAAAAAATTAGTGTTTCAACTTTAAATTATCTTTTTATTAAAAGTTGGCACTCTTTTTTCAATAGGTGGGATTAATTTTTCAACAAAAACCCATATTTTTTTCAATATAAAAATACTACTTTATCTCAATTTTCCCATCCCGTTGGCTGAAGCCACCCTTTGCCGGTCATCCCTTTAATCCCAGAATAAAACCATGAATGGCATCTTTTAAGATCAATTGATTCAATCCATTGGAAGACGGCGCATTTTTCATCTGGTTAATGGCGATCAGGCCGTGCAGAACTGACCATAACGTATAATACTTTAATGTCGGATCGGCTGCCAGGTTCTTGTTCTTCGCCAGGATCTCCCTGATCGTCTCCAGTAACAGGCTGTCATAACATTCACAGTCCGGCATTTTGTTTTCTACCTCGCAGGGAGGCATCCCCAGGCCATACATCAATTTATAATACTCTTCGTTTTGAGTCGCAAATTTCCAATAGGCATCCGCCATGGCTTCCAAACGTTCCGAAGGTTCGGCATACTTCTTTTTGGCCGCCGATATTTTTTTTGACAATAACAGGAAGCCATTTTTAGCAAATTCATATAGAATTGCCTCCTTATTGGCAAAATGATCATAGATGACAGGAGTGCTGTATTCGATGGCATCCGCGATCTTTCTGATCGACAAAGCCTGCCAGCCTTCCTCTTTCACAAGGCGCCAGGCTTCCTGAAGGATAGCTGTTCTGACTTCTTCTTTTTGCCTTTGTTTACGTTCTATGGTGCCCATACTTACAATGGAATTTATCCTAACACTGTCAGCAAAGATAACGACGTTTCTAAAACCAGCAAAAGTTTTTTGCATTATCTTTTTATTTCCTCCTCTTCCCACAGGGATAAGGTCCATTTTTCGAAAGAGCAGTCCCTGCCTTTCTGCTTTTGAGATCATCCACAAAGAAAGGCCCCCGGAGTGACAACCCTATGTCAGCAATAGTAGCATAAATATTAATGCTATATAAAGCCAGCAGGAAAGTCAGCAAGAAAACGTAGTTCCTGTCGCCTCACGGGAAGATGGATAACAAACAAACCGGATAAAGCTGGCTTCTAAAAAACAAAAAATGGCTGTTCCCGGCCTAATGGCCGCGATGCGTCCGCCTATAAGACGCATGAAGAAGGACAAACAGGACAAAAAGGGGAACTATTTTTTAAATTTCCATTCCAATAACTTCATAAAATACCCTCCTACTACACTTCTGGCCTGAAATCCGACCATGGAACCATCTGTCGTCTGATGCCAGTCGCTGAGCGGGACGCGGTTTTTGGTACCGGTTGCATAAGTAAGCATGGGGTCCGACAAGGCCTTAAAATCGGCCGGATCGGTTGCTAAACAGGCCGACCATAATACCCAATCCGATTTGGTATAGGTCTGCCGGCTATCGAGGGGCAGGCCAAAAGCCTGTTGTTTGGTAAGGTAAAACTTCACCTCCTTATCGTAAATGGTTTCCGGGAAAAGATGCAATCCGAGTACTTTGTCCCAGACCATATTATATTTTTGACTCCAGGTGTTTTTATTATCAAAGGTCAGGGAATAATGATCCCCCGTCCCGGCGAGTTTTTCCCATTCCGGAACCATTGCCTTTACACTATCTTTATATTTTCCGGCCGTAGCCTTGTCGCCCAGCATATCGGCCAGCAAGGCATAGCTCCCCAGCCCCTCGATCGCTTTTACGGAAAGATTGGCATTGCGGGCCAGATGGCCTGCGAAATCATCCGTACAAAGTTGATTTGCCGGGTCAAAACCGGATTTCATCAGGTATTCAGCCCATGTGGTAAGCGTTTTCCAATGTTTGCGGGCATATTCCGCATTGCCTTCCGCCTTGGCAATGGCAGCGGTAAGGATCAGCATATTCCCGGACTCTTCCACCGGCATATCTTCGTCGTAAACCTGTCCGTTAGCCAAAGGGTAGGTCCCCAGATCATGCGCTGCAAAGGGTTTGGTATAAAGACCGCTCTCGCTGAAGTAAAAAATGCCGTTCAGCATCCCTTTCATCAGTTCGGGGTTATACAACAAGTATAAGGGGGCTGAAGGGTAGGTTACATCCACCGTATTGATACAGCCGTTGCTGAAATTTTCCTTGGACAGGAATAGCAGGTCTCCCTGTGGGCTTTTTACCAGTTTATGCGCCGAAATACTTTGGCGGTAGGCAAGAACACATAAGCGGGCATAGTTCTCCCCTCCTGCAAGGGTGGCATCCCCCTGCATTTCATCGTTAAACTTTTTACATCTGTCAAGAACGGACCTGTACTCCTTTGCCGCCGCGGTAAGCTGTTTTTCGATGGTCTGTGCAGGATCTTCCCTCCACCAGGGCTTAAGATCCTTTTTAAAATATTGAATGGCGTAGATATCGTCATAACCGATCAGCAGATATTTTTCCTTCGCCTGGCCGCCCACATCACCGAAGGATAAAACGGTATTTAAAACAAGCCCTTTCCCATCATGGACGGTAGAGACAGCCCTGTCTTCCACAAAACTATACTGGGCTTGTGCGGCAGTAGTAATATATTGCCTGCTTTTATCCATTCCCGGTGAGGCGATGTACATATAACCCCAGTCGATTCGCAGATCGTCGCCTTTTTTCTTTAATATGGGCTGTTCTTTGGTTCCTGCTTTTAGGATATTCAGATCGCCGGTTGCATATTGCTGGGCGGCAACTGCCTGGAAAGGAAGATTCACGGCAATATCCGTGGATGCCCCCAGGTAGATGTCGGTCCTATGCGCTTGCCCGTCGTTTGCCTTTACACTGTACGTAATATAAGAGACTGGTCTGGACAACAAATTCAGATCAGTAAGGAGCAGTGGTGAGGTAAAGGTCAGAGTCAGGTCGATATTTCCACACGCAAAAGTATAAATGGTCTGGGTCGCATTCAGATTTACAGACCGTTGTTCCGCCGGAAGTATAAGACCGGTATGTTCCGATGGCGGGGGGTCGGTAACAAGACCGGCATCGAGATGTGCGGCTCCGGCTGTATTCTCACAATGTATGGCCAGCACATTCCTCCCTTTCTTTAATTTTTTTATGGCCGATGTATTTAATTCTACATAATCGAAATGGCTGAGCCATCCGGTTTTGCGATAAATTTCTTCTCCGTTCAGATAAACTTCGGCATTATCATCATGACTGATCTTAAGATATAGTTTCTTAAAATCAGGCTCCCCCATCATAAATGTCCTGCGGATCCAGATATCCCTGGTTTTCCAGGGTGTTTTATCGGTTTGTTCGTTATCGCCGAAGGGAGCGTTCCCGGTCTTCCAGTTATCTTCTTTGCCCGCGGGTTCCTTCCAATCTGCCGGTGCCTCAGTTTCCAGGTATTTACTGGAATAGTTCTCTTCGTCGGATGCAGGAACAACCGTTTGGTAAGTTTTGGGTTCATTCCCCATAAAACGGTAAACCTTCCCATCGACCCTTATCAAACCGGTCAGGGACTGATTGGCCCCAGTCCAATGTTTGGTAACGGACGCATTTAACTCGTCGGTTGTGGACCAGATACTGAAATAAGGATCGTGATTGATCAGCGGATAAGCCGGAGCCAGTCTTTCCTGCGCATGCGAAACAATGATTTGCAGCAACAGGAACCGGGCTAAAAAAATTGACAAACGGAGTGTTCTGTTCATGGGGAATTTGCATTAAATAAATTATTTCAATCAGATCGTTTGTGTAAATGCTCCTAACGACGCAATTTATGGAAAGGTGGGGATAATTACCTCACTAACCTTTTTTACGACTCGACTGCCGGATGATCAGTCTTGGTTCCAGGATCAATTTACGGGAAGGGTTCCGGTAGGGATCGCCTTTGCCGAGCCCTTCGAAAAATAGTTTTGCAGCCTCCTCTCCCATCGAAACCGTTTGCTGGTTCACGGTAGAAAGAGAGGGTGTCAGGTATTCACCAAAGGATTCGTTGGCAAAACCTACGATGGCAATTTCCTCAGGGATTACTTTACCTTCCTCTTTGATCGCCTGAATAGCTCCCAGAGCAGTGAAATCCTCCACCGCAAAAACCGCATCCGGTATTTTACGAAGCGCCAGCAGTTTTTTCATGCATTCCCTTCCCGATTCAATCCCTACCTTACCATAAATGATCAGGTCTTCATCCACGGTAAGTCCATTGACGTTCAGTGCATCGATATATCCCTTTAACCGCAGATTAAAGATATTTACATGCTGCTGGCCGCCAATATGGGCGATCCGGTGACAGCCCTGACCGATCAGGTGTTGCGTAGCTGCGAATGCGCCTGCATAATCATCAACGACAACGGTCGATACATCAAGGGCATCGCTGGCCCTGTCGAAAAAAATAAGCGGAATACCCCTCTTTTTTATCTCGCTGTAATGATCAAGGTTGATCGTTTCCTTGGATATGGAGGCCAGTACGCCATCCACTCTTGCCTGAAGAAAAGTCTGTACGCCTTTTTTTTCACTCTCGTATGATTCATTTGACTGGTAGATCAGGATGGAATACTTGTTTTCATTCGCTATCTTTTCAATGCCATGTATCACCGATCCGAAAAAATTTATTTCCGCACTGGGAATAATCACCCCGATAATGTTCGACTTCCCCAGGCGAAGCGAGGAAGCAATTTTATTGGGTTGATAATTCAGCCTGGCAGCGGCATCCTTTACCGCCTTTCGGGTAGAATCCCTGATACCCGGCTGATCATTAAGTGCACGGGATACCGTCGCGGCGGTGATATTAAGCGCACGGGCAATATCCGTTAAGGTAACTGGTAATATCGGGTCGCTCATTACACCGGTTATTGCACCCCATTCAATTTGCGGATAAGATTTACTTCATCCTCCCGGTAAGGAGTTCCATCCGTTTTGAAAATATCATGGAACCATTCAACGGGTTGACTTCCGTCCGGCATTGGCGTATCCCATGCATAGATGGTATTGGTCTTACCGGCTACGAACCCCCAGTTGATAGCCCCGACATTTTTCATTTTTAACAAGGGTAGGATCGTGGAAAAACGGCTGTTTCTCGTACGCGCCATATATTCGGTACAGATCAATGGCCTGTTATTGGCTTTCAGGATCTCGATTACCTTTTTATGGGCCGGCCCTTCATCATAATCATGATAGGTGATCACATCTGAATTATTCAGTTGCAGGATAGAGATATTCTCCAGGCTCCAGTCCCAAAGACCTGAACTTATGGGTTGGTCCGGGTTGATTTCCCGGGCCCATTTATAGCATAGCGATAAAAGGGCAAGGGTCGAATCCCCTTTGCCCGAATTCCCGGGTTCGTTATACAAGTCCCAAAGTAATATCCGTTTATCATGTCCGAACGTAGTGAGCACATCCTTTACATATTTTTCCAGTCCAGGGAATCTCGCTTCCTCAGCAGAAGCTGGTTGTCCGGGATCCTGGACCCAGCCTGAATTATGGATACCGGCCTTGGGAGAAGGCTGCAGTCCTGCTTTGGGAGTTTTATTCCAGCAGTCGTCAAAAAATACGAACAAAGGCTGGATATGATGTTTATCTGAAATAGACAGGAACTGATCCACTCTCTTTTTAAATCCGGCAGGATCCTGGCTCCAGGCAATGGAATGAAGAAAAACCCGCATGGTATTAAAACCTATCCCTTCGGCCCAGCCTAATTCTTTATCTATCGTGGCCGGATCGAAACTATCAGCCTGCCACATCTCCAATTGATTGATCGCAGTGGCCGGAATATAATTTGCCCCCGTCAGCCATTTGTGCTCCCTGTACCATGCATTGGCTTTTTCAGCAGACCATACTTTACCGGGTATGGATACCGGAACGGCAGTCTTTCCCACCCTTTGTGCATAAGTAGCGGTAGCCCCCGTCATGTTTACCAGGAGTATTAAAGATCCATAAACGCGCAATCTTCTGATCATTTTTTTTAATTAATTGGTGATTTATTATTCTGCTGTTACTTTAATGACTAATGGCCAGATGATGGCCCCGGCAATACCACCCCTTCCTTCACGGGCGAACCAAATGACGGAGATCCGTCAACATTCCAGGTAAATGGTTGGGCCCTTGGCGATCTGGTATTGCCGCAACCCTGTCCGGGTTGCGAATTGGCATGATATAAGATCCAGTTTTCTTTTCCATCCGGAGAAATAAAAAATGAATTGTGCCCGGTAGCATATACCTTGTTCTCCGGCGATTGCCGGAATACTGGTTCGGGGCTTTTTTTCCATTTGGTGACATCCAAAAGATCATCCCCACCCGTAAAGGTCAATAAGCCGAGTGCATAGGTATCCGTCCAGCAGGCACTTGCCGAATAAACGACAAAAAGACGGTCACCATGCAGCAAGGCCTGAGGCCCCTCATTCACATCGATATGTGCAGAATCGGAAAGCTCATGGGAATTATGGATATCTCCCATTTTCTCCCAGGGAAATGCGGGACTGGAAATAAGCGTTTTCGGACCTTCAATAGTCAGGGGATCCTTCATTTTAGCAATATAAATATTTTGCTGCCCATTGCGGTCTCCTTCCCATCCGGACCAGAGCATATATAATTTTTCTTTGTACCGGAACACGTCACCATCGATAGCCCATTTATCCGAGACATCCGATATCTTGCCCCTGAACACCCAATTTCCTTCCATCGGATCGCCGGCATTGTTTTCCAGCACGTATAAACGATGATTTTTATTATCCCCGTCATCGGCAGCAAAATAAGCGTACCATTTACCATCGATAAAAAGGACTTCCGGAGCCCACAGGTCTTTTGAAAATGCGGTACCGGCAGGAGGCACAAAAATTGTCCTGGAAGAAGCTGTTTTCAGATCCGCCAGATTTTTGGTTTTCCATAGAACGAGTCTGTCGCCCATGGTATGTGTATAATAATAGTATCCATTCCTGTAAAAACTATATGGATCGGGTCCCGAAGGAAGTAATGGATTCACAAGAACATTCCCTGAATGATCGGATTCATTCCTGACAACCGGGAAAGCCGATATCCGTAATCTTGAACCGCCCATGGGCACCAAAGTAAGTTCGGTAAGCGGACTGTCCGTAACAACCGGGCTTTGCGGAAGGATGGAGCACAAACCATATTGATCGGTCGTCCAGAAAGGGATTTGTTTTCCTCTGGCCCTTATCTCTATAGGCGCGGATGAATTAACAAAAGGATTATTATCGGCAGGCCAGGGCTTTTTTATTACTTTGAAGATTTTACGCAAAGAATCTTCATCACTGAACATCGGATCTGTGGTCTCCTGATATAATACCAACCCGTAATTCCAGGGAGAAGCCGGATAAATTTCATAAGAAGGCCATTTTTTCACATCTGCGCTATCCTGCCATTTTGAATCTCCTATCGCTGTTTCTTTACTATCCTTTTGAATATACTGCTCAGTTATTTTTTCTGAAAATGTCAGAGGACCATAGTTTATACTGATGCTGTTCTTATTGTATATCCACTGCCTGACCTTTATTTCCATGGGCACCAACAAGCGGATACGATCTCCCTCCTGCCAGTTTTTTTCCAGTTTTATATAATTTCCCGGGATAAGCGAAGAAGTTATCTCCTTTCCGTTTACCAGAACCGATGGTTTTTTGCACCAGGCAGGGAGCCGCAAATATAGGGGAAAGTATATTTTACGGGGAGTATGAATCGTAAATGAAACCTCTTCCTCGAAAGGATACCGGGTATTTTCGGTTATGCGCAGTTTTGTGCCATCTCCTACCCGGGCTGTTACCGTACCCTCCGAGAAAAATTGTGCGGCCAGACCATTGTCCGGTGTAGCCATCCAGCAATTCTCCGCATAATAGACCCAACCCGCAGCATGGTTGTGTTGGCAGCAACGGCTGCTGAAGGGATTCATGGTTAGGAACGGGCCGGCATTATCGATACCCGGAGAATGATCCTTACTATCGCTGATGACCATATTTGGAGCAGTCAGGTATCGAAGCGACCGGTAATCCGGCATAAAGGAAGCCGGAAAGGTATTAAAAGCTACGTCCTCGCAGTTTTCCGCCCAATAGGTATCACCGGTGGATCGTAACAGAACCTGATCTGAAGTCATTTGTTCGACCATACCGCAGGTTTCTACTGCCTGTCGGGGATCATCATATCCTGTCCGGGCATTTTCGTCCGCCCCGAACATTCCCCCGGGAACCTGGCCATACTTTTCCCGCACGAATGCAAAATCCGCATAGGTGGCGTCAAGATCGGCCTGCCGGTGACTTTGCAGATAAAACGTCGCCGGCTCCCGGAAACATTGGGCGATATTCACATTATGCCAGTTCGGCAGTTTGCCTTTCCCCCGCCAGTCTGCCATATTTCTGTCGATCTTGGCCCCCAGTTTAAGTAACCATTTTTCACCCGTAAGATTATACAACCAATATACGCTTAACAGATTATCCCCACCGCGGCTGTTTTCCCAATAATCTTTCAGGAACTGAGCGTCGGGTATGGATAATTCCCATTTAAAATACCGGCTTAAGAAAACCGGTACTCGCGGATCACGGGAATATTCGAAATAGGATTGCAGACACCATAACATAGGCATATTGGTCCATAGATCTCTGTTGCCGTTGCGCAGCACTTCAGGGCCAAAATCCCCGTTTTCACGTTGATTGTTTAACACGGCATTTATCCAGAACCCGGCTTCTTTAATGATCTGCCTGTCATTCAACATATAACCGATATTGGCATACCCTTTCAGCCAATAAGGTAATTCCTCCCATCCCCATTTGCCTTTACCCTCCTTATTTAGCCATGCATTATCCTTCTTTGACAGCCAGATGCTGATCTCTCCCAAATGACCTGTAAGGCCATCGCGTTGTAATTCCAGTTGTTTTCTTAACCACCCTCCCGGGGCAAAGGAAGTCACCGGAAGCTTGCTGAAATACCCATTTAGTAAAGGCTGTTTGTTGTTTTCATAAAATCGGTTTGCTGCCGTATGCTGACTCTTCTTTATGACGGAAGCTTTTACTCTTTCCTGGGAAGGCAGCCGGGTTACAGAAAAAAGCTGAATAAGCCCGGCCAGCCAAAAACATCGTACATAGACTGCTCTTATCATCTCTGGAAATCTAAGAAATATTTATTAAATTATCACCTCAGAAACTAATTTTTTGTACCGGTGAATAGATCAGGTCTTCCACGCCTGCGATCTTTACGCCAATTCGTACATATACATAGGTTTGAGCAGGCACGATCGCCGGAACGGACACACTTAACATAATATGATCCGGATCGGCGATCGAAGAACCGGCAATGTCCATTCCTGCGATATTATCTCCCCCGGAAACAAATTGCCCCTTATTGATATAAAGACTTACCCGCTCGATATCCTTTGCATTGGCATCTGTAATGATCTTTTCTATTTTACATAAAGCCGTTACCATACCTGAAGCACCCGTGATCTGCGGATCTCTGATCATGTAATAAGGGGTTACCTCGACATTGAGGGTCTGATTGCCTTTCATAGTAACCATTAAGGTATCCGGTATCCCGGGAGAAAGTTCTTTCCAAATGAAAGGGCCTTGGCCGGAAGGAATTAGGAACTTATAATTCCCGTCGAAAAGCAGGGAGGAAAATGTGCCAACCTGTGAAAAACTCCCATTGATGGGACCGGTTTTACCATACCCTGGCTGATACAGCTGGAAAGGCACCTGGTTCCTTTCCACGCCGATGGCCTCTCCTTTATATTGGATCTGTCCTGTTAACAGGGACGCTGGTGCATGGTAATTATCCTTTTGACAGGCTGATCCTGCCCAAAAAAATGCGATAAAGACTATATGGGAACTATTTATTTTCATAACTGGCAGTTTAAGATAAAAGACAAGTTGTTTACTTCGGTGTTTATTGATTTGGCTGTTTGACGATCTTGGGATTGGCAGCCCGGATATTATCATTAATGGCGGAGTAATAGTTGCCGAGCAGGAACCTGCAGGAACCGGTGACGGCAGCCGGCAGCGTTTCCCTGAACACCCATTTGCCATCATTCGGTCCGCCCGGGTTATAATACCGGTAGGGCCAAAGACCCCATGGCTGTGTATTCCGTTTGGTTGCCTTACCGATATTACCCAGCAGATCGGTCTTGGTCATTGGAAAGCCATCCCATATGTTAGTGGCTATTCGCCAGCGTTTCATATCAAAAAGGATATGCCCTTCGAAGGCCAGTTCCACTCTTCTTTCATGTACGATCCTGTCAAAAGTAATATCACCTGTGGTGAGTGCCGTCGTTAGCCCCGCCCTTGAACGAACCTGGTTCATATAACTGGCAGCTACGTCAGCCTGTCCCAGTTCAAAAGCTGCTTCAGCGGCATTCAGCAGCACTTCCCCAAAACGATACCGGATAAAGGGGACATCGCTGCCTCTGCCTCTTCTGCCCGATCCTACTGTAGGGTCCAGCCATTTGCGGATATAAAAACCGCTCTGGGTCCGCAATTCCAGTCCGTTGACGGGGCCGTCCTTACCTACGACCTGCACACTGCCGGTACCTCCGGGCAATGTCTTCAGATTGCCCGCCTCATCGCTGGTAACAATGCTTCCATCCGCCAGGAGATAACCTGCCCAGATATCCACGTGTTTTCCTTTGAAAAGACCGTTGGGCAAAAGGACCGTTCCTGCCAGGCGGGCATCCCTGCCTGCAAAAATATCCTGTTGGTCTGTATAGTAAATGGGGTTACCGGAAGCGTCCGTGGTGGGGATCGGTGCAAAAGTATTGTCCAGTTTTTCAAACGCT
Organism: Flavitalea flava; assembly: GCF_054461575.1. Taxonomy (NCBI): domain Bacteria; kingdom Pseudomonadati; phylum Bacteroidota; class Chitinophagia; order Chitinophagales; family Chitinophagaceae; genus Flavitalea; species Flavitalea flava. The sequence goes on along the minus strand of NZ_JBTLQH010000021.1, from coordinate 77,497 downwards.
TCCACCAGATTCAGGGATGGGTCCAGGCGGCCTGCATCCCCTCCTTCGTCGGAAAAAGAATAAGGCTGATCGTTTATCGTGAAGCCATGTGTTTTACCGGCGCCTGCCTTAAAATCCTCTACAAAAATAGACTCCTGGTTAACGCTGCTTTTATCTGTGAAGATGGCGGCAAAATTATCGGACAAATCCGGCAATACTTTATACAGACCGTAGGAACCGGCGCTGCCATTGATGATCTGGACGGCAGCGGCCAACGCTTTCGTATAGTAGCCGTTTGCCAGGTTGGAAGCGATACCCACTTCTCCCCCGGGCAGGGAAACCGAAGGTGTATTTACTCCATATTTTGCGATGGATCCCGCATACAAAGCAGCCCTGGCCTCCATTGCCAAAGCTGCGGCCCTGGTTGCCCTTGATTTTTCCGTAGGATCGGAAGGTAATTGATCTTTGATCGCTTCGGCTTCGCTGATCACAAAATCATAGATGTCCGATTCTTTTGCCCTTGGATATTGCAAGGGAGTAGCGTCCCCCTTATAATCATATTGCAGCGGATTGAGAATCAGCGGAACACCACCCATTCTTTTTACCATCTCAAAATAATAGTTCGCCCGTAGAAATCTTCCTTCGGCAAGAAACCTGGCTTTATCGGCCGCCGTCAATTTCGTGGCGGCGCTATCGCGCTGAATGAAAAGATTAAGATCCCTCACATATCCATAATCCCAGGTCCACCAGGTATTATAGCCCCATCCGGAATTTTTCACGATAAAATAACTTCCAGCTTCAGAAGGAAAGCTCTCTCCGAAATCTGCGAAGGTCCGCCAGCCGGCGACACCGCTATTAGGATCATTCGGATCCAGTAAATAACCATCCAGGGAAGAAAAATCGGACTGCCTGTTATAGAGATCCCCCAAAATGGATAATACAAGGGCAGGATCGGAAAAGGCTACATCATTGGGAATGACCTGGGTAGGCGGGATGTTTAAAAAATCGCTGTCTTTTTTACAACCTGTTATTCCCAACACGATCAGACATACGACAAGTATCAGGATCATGCGTATCGAAGGAGAGAATATCTTTTTCATTGAATTCATTTTCATGGAAATAATAATTACTTCAGGAGTTAATCTGATGATTGGTTAAAAGGTAAGATTCACACCTATGTTGACCACCTTATTCTGAGGGAATTGAAGACTGTTATCGTCCACCACTTCCGGGTCAACCCCATATTGTTTGAGGTTATCGAAAGAGAACAGGTTATAGGCATTGAGATAGAACCTCGCCCGTTGTATCCTCACCTTGCTAATAACAGAGGCAGGCAGGCTGTACCCCAATTCGAGCGTTCTTGCCCGCAGGTATTTGACATTATGCAGCCAGAAATCGGAGTTATGGTTATAATCGCTGTGCCCGTTCCCAACATTGTACCTGTTCGCCGGGTATTTGCCGGCAACCCAGGGGCTGTTGAGATCGAAAGGATCCTTTCGGTGCCACCTGTCCGTAAATATCGAATTCAGGTTACCGTTATTCTGGAATGCCCAACGGGACTCCCAGTTCTGATACCAGGTATAGCCGGCGGCTCCCGAAAAGTCTGCATGAAAATCAAATCCTTTGTAGGCAGCTCCCAGCGTAAATCCAAAATTTATATTTGGCTGTTTTCCGTAACCGAAGCCTTGCGGGCGATCGTCATTACCGTCTATTTTACTATCGCCGTTATAATCTTTATAGATCAGGTCCCCGGGAAGAAGGGTCTTATTTCCCTGGCCGTCTATATCCACCTTATAACTATTGATCTGTTCCATGGAAGTGAACTGGCCGATCACGGTGTAACCCCAATCAAGATTGGCATACCTGTTCTCCGGGGAATTACGGTACCTGTCCAGGGAGTTATAGAAAAGGGGATTATAGGAACTGATGAACTTGGATCGCGTAAAGGAAAGATTGCCTCCGACGTTGAACACCAGCTGCCCCGCCCTTCCATTATAGTTCAATGAGATCTCCTCTCCATATTGCGCATCGGTATTGATATTTTCCTGGGGCAGGTTGTACCCGATCTCCAGCGGAACTACAACATCATTTTTATTTCCCAGCAATCCGCTGCGTTTACGGTAGAAATAATCAACGGCTCCTGTCAGTTTTCCGCCTAACCAGCTGAAATCGATCCCGACATCGGTGATCTTACTTGTCGACCAGGACACGCGGGTAATGGGAACGCCTTTATCCCGGGAAACCGTAACGGCATTTCCATCCAGGATCGCGGTACCCTGGTTATAATTATAACCAGGCAGATAGGCATAAGGAGGAACAATAGGAAATTTATTCCCGAATACGTCCTTATCATCCGAAATGCTACGGTCATCACCCAGCTGACCGTAGGAAGCCCTGAACTTCAGATCACTCAGGACATAATGTTTATCATTCAACAGGTTCCTGAAAAATGGTTCTTCCGTGATCCTCCATCCAGCTGAGACACCGGGAAAATAACCAACCCTTTTGTCGGGAGCAAAGAGATAAGAGGCATCGCGTCTTGCAGATGCTTCAAGGAAATAACGGTTGGCATAACTGTAGGTAAAACGTCCGATATAACCGATCCGTGCCTGGTTGTCCTGATTATCCTGGTATTGATCCATGATGGGGAAATAGATCAGTGGCAGATTATTGGAAATAGGTGAGGCATGCAGCCAGTTCCGGCGATTATCGATATTGATCCTTTCGGCCACGACAGTCGCTCCGATAGTATGCAGGCCAAATGTATTATTATAATTGAGCTGCAGCTGCTGAGTCGTATTTACATTTTTGATCTGTTCACGGTCACGCCAGGGATTGGTGCTGCCGCCGGTGATCTGGTAAGTCTTGGTATCCGGATGATAGGTATAGGCATTATAGGTATATTCCTGGTTATTCTCCAGATAATCCGCAAAATAATACGAGTACACTCCTTTGACAGTCAGACCCGTGATGCCCGGCACCTGGTATTCCAAATTTAAATTGGTCTGTATCACCCGTTTATCGCTCCGGTATTTTCCGGAGAGCCCTTCATTCAGGAAGGCATAATTCGATTCCAGGTGCGGCCCAAGATCGTTCAGATAGGCAGGATTGTCATTGGCATAGGGCCTTTCCACCGGGGTATTCCGCAGTACAGCCAGCCTGGCCAGAAAATAATCATCCCCACCCGGAACGCCAGGATTCTCATGATATTCCACCCGCCCGTTCATATCCACGCCTACTTTCAATCGTTTGGTGATTTTTGCCGTTACATTGGCCTGGATATTGGACCGTCCGAATTTATACTCCCTTCCCAGAACCGAGTTCTGAAAGAAATTCGTAGCGGAGACATAATAATTTACCTTATCCGACCCCCCGTTAATGTTCACGTTCACCGAATTCTGAGGGGCATTTCCCCGCAGGACATAACTCCTCCAGTCAAAACTCCGGTAAGCGTCACCGGCGCTGGCTCCCTGTTTATACTTAGCGAGTTCTTCGGGTGTAATTCCGGTGCTTCCGAAGCTATTCATTTCCGCATCCGCCCGGTAACTCATATAATCATAGGAATTCGTCAATACTTTTGGGAACCGCGACCAATTCTGCTCTCCGGCATAAGCATCCACATTCACGTTATTGCGTCCCGGTACTCCTTTTTTGGTTGTTACTACCACCACTCCATTGGCAGCGCGCACCCCATAGATGGCAGCAGAGGCATCCTTCAGGACGGAAATACTTTCTACATCGTTGGGTGCGATATTATTGAACTGTGTCTCATCCTGCTGTATGCCATCGATTACGTATAAAGGAGTACCCATATTACGAATCTGTATCGAGGCAGCCGACCCCGGACGGCCGTCGGGCATCCTGAAAGTCACACCCGGTAATTTACCGGCCAGGCCAGTGCTTACCGTAGATCCGCCGTGTACCCGGTCCAGATCTTTTGAAGTAACCGTAGCGATCGCGCCCGTCAGCGATTCCTTTCTGCGGGTACCATAACCTACGACCACGATCTCACTCAGATCTTTATTGGATCTTTCAAGGGTTATATTTACATCCTTCTTATTACCCACCCGTAATTCAACGGTGGTATAGCCAACGGATGAAAATACCAAAAGGGACTTTTCTCCGGCAACAGCGAGGTTGAACCGGCCGTCGTTACCGGTGCTGGTTGCATTGGTTGTTCCCTTTTCCGTAACGGTAACCTGCGGCATCCCTGTGCCGGAACTGTCTTTTACTTCCCCCGAAACATTAATTTTTGTGCTGCCCTGGGCAAACCCGGTAAGAACAAAAGACCAGCAAAAAGTAAAAATGGTAATGGCGGGGAGTAAAAATTTCTTTGGGGGAAAAATTTTCATACAGCAATTAATTGTTGGTTTATTGAATGGTTGCAAACGTTTACATGATTTATTTCGATCTAAATCCCTACTTTTAAATCATCATGTGAAAGTACCCGTTCCCTTCGAGGCTGTTGATTCCCTCCGTATCAAAATTTTTTCATCATGTTACATTCCTTAGGTCTTGCCACCATACGGATGCTTATATGTTCAGTTGCCTTATTAGTAAGCGATGCAACAACGGTTGTTGGCCAGCCTTATTATTTCAGACATTACCAGGTGGAGAACGGCCTTTCCAACAATACCGTCTTTTGCAGTGTCCAGGATAAAAAAGGATTTCTTTGGTTTGGTACCAAGGAAGGGCTCAACCGTTTCGACGGTACGCATTTCTCCCTTTTTACCCGTAATGATCACAATGAAGGCCCTCTGAGCAGTGATTTCATTTATTGTCTGTTCTGTGATTCGCAGGGCACCCTATGGGTAGGAGGACAGAACGGTCTGTTCCGTTTCGACGAAAAGCAGGAGAAACTGGTCCGTGTCCTGGATTCCCTGACCGAGATCAACTGGATACAAACAGATGACAACGGTAATCTCTGGTTTCTTAGCTTTAATAGGGTTTACCGGTATGATCTGGCAACAAAGAACCTGGCCAACTACTCCGAAAAGCAAAGATTTTCTGCCACATCCATTTGTAAATCGGTGAACGGTCAGGTCTGGTTCACCACTAATGATGGCCATCTTCAGCAATATGATCCGCGGGTGAAATCGTTTACAGCCTATGATCTTTTTTCCCATTCCCCTGAGCCCAGTTCACGATGGCTGCAACGGATCAGATATGCGGGCAATCATATTTTCCTGATCGGAACATCCAATCAGGGGCTGAAGACCTTTAATGATTCCACCGGAACCTACGAGGATATACTTACCTATAACTCCGACAAAACGGCCATATTCGTCAGGGATATTCTCCCGTATTCACCCAATGAATTCTGGCTGGCTACTGAATCGGGGATTTTTATCCTGAATCTTAAAGACAAGGCGCTGACCAATTTAAGAAAAAAATATTCCGACCCTTATTCTCTTTCGGACAACGCAGTGTATACGCTTTGTAAGGACACCGAAGGCGGCGTGTGGGCAGGTACTTTTTTTGGAGGCGTCAACTATTATTCCCGGCAATACTCCTCCTTTCAGAAATATTTCCCGGACAATTCCCCTGTTTCCATAAGTGGAAGCGCGGTGCGGGAGATCTGCCAGGACCAGTATAACGATATCTGGATAGGAACGGAAGACGCCGGTCTGAATAAGGTAAATCCGCTTACAGGGGCCATCACCCATTTTAAACCAGGAGGGGCCTCCACGGATATCGCCTATTCTAATATTCATGGTCTCATAGCCATAGGGAACGATCTTTGGATCGGTACTTTTGAGCATGGCCTTGACGTTATGGATATAAGGACAGGGAAGGTGAAACGCAGATATCTTGCAGGCCCTCGTCCGAATGAACTAAAAAGCAATTTTGCCCTTTGTTTTATACGTACGGAAGCTGGGAAATTAATTCTGGGAACTTCCAGGGGCGCATTTGTTTATAATGAAAAGACCAACGATTTCACACCCATCCCCGGCATTCCGGATATTTTCGTTGCCGCCATTGCTGAAGACCATCTTCATACCCTGTGGATCGGGACGCATGGAGGCGGCCTGTTTTATTATAACCCTGTCACCGGGCAAAAAGGTCATTATGCGGACAATCCTTCCGGAGGAACCGGGTTCGTCATCAATGCCATCATGGAAGACAGCTATAATAATATGTGGTTTTCTACAGAAGGAGGAGGTTTATGCCGGCTGTCGGCGAACCGGAAAAATTTTTCGGGTTTAACCATGGCTACTGGTCTTCCGAGCAATTTTATCTTCAAAACATTAGAAGATAATAATAAAGACATTTGGGTCAGCACCTCCAGGGGACTGGTCAATCTTCACCAGGGTAACGGTCCGGTAACGGTATATACCAAGGCCAATGGCCTGCTCAATGATCAGTTCAATTACAGTTCCGGGTATAAGGCTCCTGATGGCAGGTTATATTTTGGAAGCGTGAAAGGGATGATAACCTTTAACCCAAATGATTTTGTTCCCACGGGTTTCGTGCCCCCTGTTTATATAACCGGTTTCCAGGTCGATAACAAAGAATTAAAGATCGGAAGGGACCGTTCCTTTCTCACAAAATCCATTATTTATACCGATAAGATCACGCTCCCCTATGATCAGTCTTCTTTTAGTATCGATTTCGCCGCGCTGAGTTACAGCTCTCCCGAAAGAACGGAATACAGTTATATTATGGAAGGGCTGGATAAAGCCTGGACCGATATGCGAACGAACCGAAAAGTTTATTTTACCAATCTTTCTCCGGGTTCCTACCATTTCCATGTAAAAGCAGCTACCGGAAGCCATTGGGGCAATAACGAAAAACAGCTTTCTATCGAAGTACTTCCTCCGTTCTGGGCAACGAAATGGGCTTATTTATTATATGCCGTTCTGGTAATCCTGCTGATTTATTATGTTGTCCGGAGTTATCACAGGAGGGCCGAGATAAAAAAAGAGAAAGAGATCTACGAGGCAAAGATCGATTTTTTCACTAATATCGCCCATGAGATCCGAACGCCATTAACCCTGATAAAAGGGCCTGTTGAAAATCTTCGTGAAATGATCGATATCCTGCCGGAGATAAAGGAAGACGTGATCACCATGGAAAGAAATACCAACAGGCTGATGGCCCTGATCACGCAGATCCTCGATTTCCGACAAACGGAGACCAGGGGATTCAGCCTTGACTTCACCCGTGTCAATGTCACGAAGCTCCTGGAGGAAGAATACCTGAATTTCTGTTCACTCGCTAAAAAAAAGAATTTGGTTTACCGGTTCGACCATCCCCGGGAAGAGGTATGGTTACAAGCAGACGAGGAAGCCCTTCGCAAGATCTTCAGCAATCTCCTCAGTAATGCCATAAAATATGCCGGGGAACAAGCATCCGTCCTGCTTGTCAGTCCCGGAGATGAAGACACATCTATAACAATTGAGTTTACGAATGACGGGTTTGTCATTCCCCAGGAAATGAATGAAAAGATATTCGAGCCTTTTTACCGGCTAAAAGAAACCATCAAACAAAAAGGTACCGGCATAGGCCTGGCCTTAGTCCGGTCCCTGGTAGAATTACACAAAGGAAAGGTTTACCTGGATCCGCTGAGACCAGGGATTAACGCATTTATCCTTTGTCTGCCCATATTGTCCGGGCCTGACAAACCCAAAAAATTATCTTTAAAAAAACGATTGCATTTCTCCAGATAAAACGATTACATTTCATCAGAAAAACACCAAACATGCTGCCATTCCTTTTACTTGTGGACGACGAAGAGGAAATCCTTGAATTCCTGGAAAGGATGTTGAATAACCGGTATTCCATTCTTAAGGCTGCCAATGGGAAAGAAGCCCTCGGCATTTTGGAGATGGAAGCCGTCCAACTGGTGGTGAGTGATGTCATGATGCCGGAAATGGACGGGTTCGAATTATGCAGGATCATCAAATCGACTGTCGAGCATTCTCATATTCCCGTTATCCTGCTTACCGCCAGAAATACCCTTCAATCCAAAATAAAAGGACTTGAATTAGGCGCTGACGCTTATATTGAAAAACCTTTTTCAAAAGAACATCTCCAGGCCCAGATCGCCAGCCTGCTGTATAACCGCAATATGGTCAGGGAGTTTTTCTCCAGCTCACCGCTCGTACATATAAAAAAACTGGCTCATACCAAAGCAGATGAACGTTTCCTGGAAACCTTGAACGAGACCATCTGTAAAAACATGGAAGACGTGGAACTGGATGTGGAAAAACTGGCCCGGATCATGATTATGAGCCGGATCACCCTTTACCGGAAAATAAAAGCCTTGTCCGACCTGTCTCCCACCGAAATGATCAATATAACCCGTTTGAAAAAAGCCGCCGAATTGCTGGTTTCAGGAGAACACAGGATCTATGAAGTCTCCGATATGGTTGGCTTTAGTTCCCAAAGCAATTTTGCCAGGATCTTTTTAAAACAGTTTAACATGACGCCAACCGACTATATGCACTCCAAACAAAAAGAGAGCAAAAACGGGTAAATCCGTTATCCATTCCGTAAACGTTTACAAAGAGGTCTTTAACTTAGCAGCTATGAAGGTCCCGATCTTATCCCCTTCCTCCAACCCAGCTACAATGGCGGGCCTGAAATGAATACCTCCGTAAAGGCGGCTGATAGCGGCTTCTTGCGCAGCCTGACGAAAGGACATAAATTGCCGTGCGGGGATGCCAAATTCAAGTTCAGTAGAATCCCCGAACGAAAAATTGTCTCCGAATAATTTGGTTAGCATTACAGCAGCACAAGCCGATACTACGCTATGCCCGCTCGTATGTTCCGGGAAGGGCGGTGTTTGTAATAAAGGCATCCATTGCTGATCGATATATTGATTGATAAATGATTCCGGACGTATCAGCTTGCTGGTGTATTTTTCATCCCAGCAGCCAATGAAACCGTCGGCAATGACGATGGAGATATCCGCATAAGCCTCCAAAGACCTGATAAAATCCAAGTGGTTTTTTTTACAGGCCAGGGCGGTTATATTGATCCAATGTCCTCCCGGTGAAATTTTTTTGGTGGCAAACATAACGTGTCCGTTTACGTTCATTTTAAAAGGGTTACAGTCCCAGAAATCCGCAATAGCTTTTTGCTCCGGCTGCAGTCTTAATCCTGTGTAATAGACCTCCAGGGCATCTTTGTAAAAACGGCTGTTTTTATCAGTCGAAAAAGTATCCGCCGAACCGGGTTTGAATTGTCGGGCAGAATCCATTACGAACGTTCGCATTTTACTCCAATGGGGTTCAACAGCCTTCATATAGGCAGGTGGTGTGGGCTTCCAGGTACCGCTATCTTCGCTGACGTCATATTTGGGAAAAGACCGGGTTTGTTTATAATTATCTCTTCCGGCCCAGGCAAGTACCTGGTCCGCAATTTTTTTCCCGTACCCCAGCGAATTCGTATACACCTCCTCCGGCATTCGGGCATCTTTGAACTCTTTGATCATTTTATCATGGAAAACTTCCATTTGTTCTTCGGAAATAACAAGTGCTTTTCCCACCAACAGGATCGCCTGTACGGCAGCCAATGAATAGGATAGCTTTATACCCGAATCCGGAACAGGCAACGGTTTAAGGTCATTCAACTGGCCAGCGAAGGAAAAATGGTCCGTACTGCCGTTCCTCGCTGCTTCATAACCTGCAATGGTAACATATGCGTAGATCCGGCTGGCAACGGGAGGTGAAAAAATATCATGCACGATCACATCCGTTACCTGCTTAACCGAGCGGTGGATATAGTCCGGGTCGTTCGTCCTTTTCTCCCAATCAGGAGAATCACCGGAAGATTGCCGGGCCTGGGATCGAAGGGCAGTCAAGGGGGTTAAGACGACCAGTGACAGCAGGAAATAAAAAGTCTTTTTATTCATCACCTGCAATATCGGCGGATTCTTTATACAATTCCGGTCATTATTTATTCAGGACGTTACAAAGATTCCTGCCGCCTTCATTTTATAAGCTATTGATATATATTGTGCAAACTAAAGAAAAGCTAACGATGTTATTGCCGGTCCCGTCTTTTCGTTTTGTCATGGCAGCCATGTTCCTGACAAGTATATTAATGGGAATAGGATTAATCGTCCGGGCCCAATCCTCTCCCCTTTTTAAACTTCTTCCCCCTTCGGTAACAGGAGTCCATTTTACCAATAAGATCACCGAGAGCGATTCCCTTAACATTTTACGACAGGCAAATATTTATAATGGCGGAGGTGTCGGCATTGGTGATTTTAACCATGACGGCCTGGTAGATATCTATTTCGCCGGTAATATGGTTTCCAATAAATTATATTTGAATAAAGGTGGTTTAAAATTTGACGACATCACAGAAAAGGCAGGTGTCACAGGAGATGGAAGATGGTGCACCGGAGTATCTGTGGTGGATATAAACGGAGACGGGTGGCTGGATATTTATGTATCCGCATCGTTCCGGAAAGATCCGAAGTTACGGACGAATTTACTATACATCAATCAGGGAACGGACAAGGATGGCATACCGGTTTTCAAAGAATCCGCTCTTGCTTATGGAATAGCCGATACGGGCTTTAGCACTCAAGGTCTCTTTTTTGATTATGATCATGACGGCGACCTGGATCTTTATCTGGTAACCAACCAATTAGACGACCCCAAAACACCGATCCGGTTCAGGCCAAAGGTTTCTGATGGAAGCGCATTAAATACAGACCGTCTTTACCGCAATAATGGCAATGGAACCTTTACCAACGTATCGCGGGAAGCAGGGATCAATATGGAGGGTTGGGGGCATTCGGCCTGCATCACCGACATTAACGGGGACGGCTGGCCGGACATTTACGTTAGCAACGATTTTGTGTCGAACGATCTGTTATACATAAACAACAGGGACGGCACTTTTACAGACCGGTTGGGGGAATATTTCAAACACACAGGCTGGAATGCCATGGGTACGGATATTGCAGATCTCAACAATGACGGATGGCCCGATCTTATCTCTTTAGAGATGCTACCTGAAAATAATCTCCGCAAGAAAAAAATGTTGAGTGGGAATGAATACTATAATTATTTCAATAGCCAGCGTTATGGGTATACGCATCAATACGTGCGTAATGTGCTTCAACTCAACAGAGGGATGAGCCCCGAAGGCCATCCCGTTTTCAGCGAGATAGGTTACCAGGCGGGCATTTACGAGACGGACTGGAGCTGGTGCCCTCTGGTGGCGGATTTCGACAATGACGGACTCCGTGATTTGGTGATCTCCAATGGTCTGCCCAGGGATGTGACCGATCTGGACTATGTCAACTTTAATAATGGACAGGGAGGTGGAATCGCCAATCTAACGTTAAAAATGACGGATTCTCTTCCTGTAGTTAAGCTGGCCAATTATTCTTTTAAAAACCTGGATGGGTATTCATTTCTGAATACCAGTAAGGCATGGGGTTTCACACAGCCTTCCTTTTCGAATGGTGCGGCCTATGCAGATCTGGATAATGACGGGGATCTGGATGTCGTGATCAACAATATCAATGATGCAGCCTTTATTTATGAAAATACGCTTTATGAAAAAGGATACAGTAACAAAGACCGCAACAACCCAACTAATAATCAATACAGTAAGGTCGACAATCACTACATATCCATAGTTCTGGAAGGAAAGGGCCTTAATAAAAATGCAATAGGAGCTACCCTGCGTATTTATTACGACGGGAACAAACAGCAGTATTATGAGCACCAGCCTTGCAGGGGGTATATGTCCACTGATGACTACCGCGCACATTTTGGCGTGGGTAAGGCTAAAAGGATAGATTCCCTGCGGGTACGGTGGCCCGATGGCAAAAGTCAGATAGCAACCAATATTGTGACAGACCAAATCATACAAGTCACCTATTCTGCCACCACTTCGAAATCAGCGGACTCCATAAGCCCCTTTATACAATCATCCACTCCTTCTCTTTTCAAAAACGCATCCGCCGCCTATGGACTAAAATTTAAACATACCGAGAAAGATGTGATCGATTATAATATTCAGCCGGCTCTTCCGCATAAATTGAGTCAGTATGGTCCCGGAATTGCGGTGGGGGATATTGACAATAATGGTTTTGAAGATTTCTATATGGGGGGTTCTGTCGGACATCGGGGAATGTTCTTTATGCAGGATGCAAAAGGAGGGTTCTCCATAGATTCGAATCGGATCCTGGTCAACGACAATCATCCTGCGGAAGATATGGGCGCTCTCTTTTTTGATGCCGATAATGATGGTGACCTGGATCTGTATATAGTCAGCGGTAGTTATGAGTTGGTACCAGGACAGCCTTCCAGCCAGGATGTATTATATATAAATGACGGGAAAGGGATATTTACCCCGAATTATGGGGCCCTTCCTAAAATGTTTTCCAATGGCAGTTGTGTCCGGGCAGCAGATTTCGACGGAGATGGGGATCTTGACCTGTTCGTTGCAGGAAGATGCGTATCGGGTGCCTATCCAACCGCGCCTCAGAGTTATCTGCTGGAAAATCATTCCGGCAGTTTCTTTGATGTGACCAAAAGATGGTGCCCGGAATTACAAAACATGGGCATGATCACCGACGCCCTTTGGTCTGATTTTGATGGAGATGGCAAACCTGACCTCGTACTTACCGGAGAATGGATGGCGGTAACCTTTCTGCATAATACAGGCGGGGCCTTGGTAAATGGCAATGATTCCTCGGGAATCGCTGGTCATACCGGGTGGTGGAACAGCCTGGTTGCTGGAGATTTTGACAACGATGGCGATATCGATTATATAGCGGGAAATCTAGGGCTCAATTCCAATTACAAGGGGACGGATAAGGAGCCAATGATTCTCTACGCGAAAGATCTGGATGAGAATGGGCTTTTAGATGCCATGGTATTTTGTTATATGAAGGCGGAAGATGGGACGCGAATACCTTTTCCAATGACATCCAGAGACGATATGATCAGCCAGATGATCGGTATCCGCAAACGTTACCCTACTTACAAAGCCTATGGCATGGCGTCCCTGGATGAACTCTGGAGCAAAAAAGACAAGGAGAATGCCATGGTATTCAAGGCGACAGATTTGAACACCAGTTATATCGAGAACCTGGGCCATGGGAAGTTTGCGATAAGCCCCCTTCCCCCGGAGGCTCAGATGGCACCTGTTTATGGAATGGCTTGCGAGGATATAGACGGGGATGGGAACGATGATCTTTTACTTACTGGGAATGATTATGGTATGGAACCCTATAGCGGACGTCATGATGCCTTTATGGGTTTATGTCTGAAAGGAGACGGAAGGGGAAAATTCATTCCTTTACCTATCTCCGGGAGCGGTTTTTATGTAAAGGGAGATGCCAAAGGTCTGGCAAAGGTTCATACCGCCAGGGGGGAAGATATCTGGATCGTTACGCAGAACCAGGATAGCCTGCTGGCTTTTCAAAAAAACACTCTTTACAACCCCGTTCAGCCAAAATGGATCGATCTCCGGCCGGAGGATTTTTTGGTGGATATCCTTTACCGGGATAACCGGAAAAAACATCTCGAATGTTACTATGGATCCACCTATCTGTCGCAATCTTCCCGAAAGCTTAGACTGGACAAGGATGTGGCTGCTGTGTTTATTACCGACTTCAGAGGGGTTAAACGGCAAATCGAGTTAACTCTGCATTAAATACCTGTGTATTGCCCCCGGGAATATCCCGATTTCAGGATCTGCCTTTTTTTGCGTAGATTTAAATCTCAATCATCGACGTATGAACGGCAGGGACAAAAGCATCATTTACGGCATCCTGGGTATCTATTCCCTTTTGGTAAGCTGGTATTACAATCATTCCATCATCCTGCTGATCATCCATTATATTTTCTGGCCTATCTATCTCCTTTATGAATTACTGACCGGGCACCTTTCTCATGATATGTGGAAAACCATCCCCCTGTCCTACTTTAAATGATTCATTAACTTAAGCAAGTTCCGGGTTTTGCACCTCTTAAAAGGGGCCTAGTTTTGTATCGTACAAAAAAATACAGCTATGCAGGATCTTACGAATTACGAAAGGATCGCCGAAGCGATCGACTACATAAAGACACATTTTAAAGAGCAGCCTGATCTGAATGAAGTAGCAGGGAAAGTCCATGTCAGCCCTTTTCATTTTCAGCGCATGTTTAAGGAATGGGCCGGAGTAAGCCCCAAAAAATTCCTGCAATACCTAAGTGTCGAGCATGCCAAGGCCATGCTGAAGGATAAAAGCGTAACACTTTTCGATGCCGCCTTCGAAACGGGTCTTTCCGGTACCGGGCGTTTACATGATCTTTTTATAAAGATCGAGGGCATGACACCAGGAGAATACAAAAATGGAGGTGAGGCCTTGTCCATACAATATAGTTTTGCGGAAAGCCCGTTCGGTGAGATCATTGTAGCTTCCACTCCCAAAGGCATCTGTCATCTCGCTTTTGCAGAGAACGAAGAAGAGGCGCTCGCTACCCTCAGAGCCAGATTTCCTCATGCCCAATACAGGCAGAAGGTAGACCTGATTCAGCAAAATGCGCTTTACATCTTCACGAAGGATTGGAGCAAATTATCCGAGATCAAACTTCATTTAAAAGGAACGACCTTTCAATTAAAAGTGTGGGATGCCCTTGTTCATATCCCTATGGGACAGTTATCCTCTTATTCGCTGATGGCAGAAAAGATCGAAAGTCCCAAAGCATCCCGGGCCGTAGGTTCCGCGGTCGGCGCCAACCCGGTAGCCTTTCTGATCCCCTGCCACCGGGTAATACGGGCCACCGGAGAGACTGGAGATTATCATTGGGGGAGTACCCGCAAGACTGCGATGATCGGCTGGGAAGCTGCTAAGGCCTGGGGAGAATAAGTCGTAAGCAAAAAAGATTATATCTTTATTTCCACGGTCTTTTTCCTCGGCGGAAAACATTTTGTCTTGTCACACACCTGGTAGTAAATGCCGCATTTGATCGTCGCCCCTGGTTTTACCCGTGAACAATCGACGGCTACCGAGAACCGGACCTTCCCTTCATATACATAAACACCCTCATTCCCCGGGTAAGGTAAACCCGCCGTGCTCTCCCATTGTTTATCCGAAACCGCGCCTCCGGGCAAATCCAGGAGCATCTCCGTCTGTATAAACGGATCTTCCTTCGGAACATAAGCATAAATATGCCATCCTTTTAAAATATCCGCGTCGACGATGATCCTTCCCCTTTCCAACCTACCCGTTACGGCCACCGGATCCGCAGAACCAGGTCCTGTACCCGGTAAAGAAGCCTCCGTTGTTTCCGAAGCAATCGAAGCAACAGAAGCAACCGCAGCCGCATAGGTATTGACCATGAACTTAAATCCACCGGACTCCGTATAGAACAATCTACCCTTATTTTCCGTCAGCCAATTCCTCCACGCAGCGGCCGTGGCAAACCGCTCCATCGTATATCGCAATAATACCCGGCGCGCCATCGCGGTATCCTTTTTCGCTTCCAGCAAACCGATACATTTCTCCAGCAGGGCTATCTTCCGGTTGGAGATGGCCAGCTTTTGCGCATCTGAATCCAGCTGCAGTCTATATCCGTTCAGTGGATAATAATATTCATAATTATCGCGGTAATATTCATGATACGATTTCGTATTAGTCCCGAATTTTGCGAACAGCTCCGGTCCCGCGTATCCCTTCAGATAGTCTTCAAAACTCTCTATTGCGTCGGTCATAGGCATCTTAAGGAACATCTCATTGCTGTGGCCGATGTCGAAACCGGCAGCCTTCCTTCCCCGCAGCGAGTCCTGCATCCGCAACAACCGCCGATTGCCCTCCCGGCGGGAGACGATCGCCTGATCATAAACGGCGCGGTCGATGCGATAGATCAGTTCATCGATACCTTCCCTTGTTTCTATCTGGACCTTTTTTACGATCGCAGGCTGGTGATCGAACTTTTTGATATAACAAATGACATTGACAAAGACGTCATTGGCCTCTTCGGTCATATATTCCGGGGAACCGGAGAAGCCCCACATGAAATAATTCCCCTGTCGTCCGAGCGATACTGCTTCGGCATTCTTGAGACATACTCCTCCGGAGATGGCTTCTGCGTCCGGGGAATCGTTGAAACCTTCGCCATGCGCCACCATCCCTACCAGATAGGGGGAAGTAATATATCCCAGCGTATTCACCCGCCACATGGGCATGACTGCCGGGATATGCTCCCCTTGAAATCCATTGTAAAAGGAGCCCGGCGTAGGCTTGTCAACCAGGGTCAGGTTCACTTTATTGGGCATATGGAAGATAGCATGCCCGGTACGGATATTCAACGCATCCGACTCGAGGCACTGGCAATACCAGTCGAACTTCAGTCCGATCGGCATTCCGACCAGCGGCGCCATGGCATGCATCAGTATCATTGGCCGGTCGAAGTTGGCAGGCAGCGATACCGGACCCGCGTCCATAATGGTGACATCGGACGAATCGGAAAGTTTTGCCGAATAATCCAGAACGTCTACCGTCCTTACGATGGCAAAATGTTTTACCAAAAAGGACTTCCAGTCATCCATACGTTGTGCATGCACCTCTTTCAGCATGCTATCGGATTGCGTATAATAGACCTGTTTGTCCGGCAAAGGTCTATCAGGGCTGTATCCGACATACAATATCTTCAGGGGAATCTTTTGGGAAACCCCGGCCCCGGCCCCGGCCCCGGTCTTCACGGCTCCGAATATTTCCGCCAACTTTTTATTCAGCGTATCCCCCACCAGGCCGGTAGCCACGATCCTGCCCTGCGGGTCCACCAGGAAACTGGACGGTACCGCGGAGATCCCATAAAGTTTTCCGGCCTCGTTGTTCCAGCCTTTCAGATCGGACACCTGCAGCCAGGGCAGCCCATCCTTTTCGATGGCATCCTGCCATTTCTTTTTGTTGTCGTCAAGAGAGACGGAAATTACCTCAAACCCCTTCTCCTTATATAGCTGATATTGTTTTTTCAGATTGGGATTCTCTGCCCGGCACGGACTGCACCAGCTGGCCCAGAAATCCACCAGGACATATTTCCCCTGTAACCGGGACAGGCTCAGCGGCTTACCGCCCGTGTCCGGTTGTGTGAAGTCAGGGGCCATTGAGCCGGCGACCACCGCAGTCAATGCTACCATCTTTTCATCCAGTTTTTTGCCGGCGAACGAAAGACGCAATGAATCGTCCAGTGTCGCAAAAACAGCTTTTGACCGGGCGGCGCCCGCCGCGTTTTGGGTCTGCTCCATCAACGCAACGACACTAAAAAAGTCATGCGGATGCGTCTTTGCAAATTCCATCTCGCGTTTGGCCCTGTCCGCTACATGCTGCCGGAACTGCCGGTCTACCGCATGGTAATAAGCCGTATCTTTTTTCAGTTCTTCCGTCCCCCTGTTGAAGTCGTCATTAGCCGCCTTGTTCAGCGCCATGATGCTGCCTCCGATAAAGACATTGTAGGCTTTATAGGCATCATTGACCGGAGAGCCGGTGATGCTTGCATTACCCAGTGAATCTTCGGACCGGATATTGATATGTTCGGCCCCGATATAGAAATAAATTACGTCCCCGGTGTAAATAGCCTTTTCTTTTCCGTCTCCTTTCGGAGCAAACGCCATACGTACCGCCGCAGGCCCGTTGACCTTACCGGCAAAAGAAAAAACGCCATTCACCAGTACGGCCGAATCGGTATGCCCGATATCCCCTTCCATATGATCGAAATAGATCTTTGCCGGCGAATTGAAATGGCCGATCCTGCCTTCCAGCATAAAACCGGACGACGCTGCCCTTGAATTTTTGGACTGGGCCTTTGCCATCAGCAGCAAAGGCAGCAGACCCGCTAACAGGAATAATTTTTTGGTCATAAGTAATTTAATTTTCACGGACATAAACATCCATCGGTGAACCGGGAATATTATCGATGCGCCGGATAACGTCTCCATATTTGCCCGTGCTTACGTCCAGGAAAAAGACCGACCCATCCACACCGGTGGTCAGGGTATTGCCATCGGCCGACGCCTTTAGCATCGTGATCTCTTTCCCGCCGAAGTCGGTGGTCAGCGGTTTGAACGACTGGTTCAGCGGATTGTATTCATAAATGGTGGAACCCGAACTGAAAAAGAAGATCTCCTTTGGCGAACTGGCCCATTTCGTATTGGTCTTTATCAGGTCCTGGCGGGCAAAGGCGCGTTTGTAAACCGGGTTTACCTGGATGATCCCCTGGAAGACAGCGCCGAACTCCAGTTCATATATCGAATCATTCGCCGCCTTGCCGAACATATAACAGTTGCTTGCATTGATCTGCTCGAAATCCAGCATGTTCAATCCAACATTGGTGGGGTCAAAGGATGGTGCTGTAACGGTATCTATATATCCGGTGCCGATATAAGAAGGTGACCCGAAGTTCGTGAAGGCAACCACCTGTTTTTTACCGGATTCATACCCCAGGAAATAGGGGAAGATCGGATTAAAAATGGCCTGTGGAAAAAGCTGATAGTCGCCGGTCGCCGGCAGACCGAACTGCCCGTAGATGTCCGAAAAAAATGCCGTTTGCCAGGCGCCCATGTATATCTGGCCGTTGAGTACGCCTTTCAGCACACCCGTCTGCGGATCGTTGCTGAATTGCCCGGGAGTGATGCCCGAAGGAGTAGTAAAGAAATTATCCTTCATGGTCTTTATCTTCAGCAGTGTATTGGGATTCAGCTGTACACCCGGGTTACTTCCCTGCGAAGAAATTATCCAGTAATTAAAAAGCTGCCCGTTGGAGAAATTGGTATTGATCATAGGGATCAACTGCTGTGCATTGGGGGGAAGGTCTGTTCCATTCAGCGTTTTATAGATCCGCAGTTGCATGCTGCTGTCCGGCAGTACAAAGGACAATTGCGACACACCCGCTTCCTGGCTTAAGACCAGGGTTCCTTTGGCATAGATCGTATTCCCCTGGACAATGAAGGAGTAGAAATATTTTTGCCCATTGGCGCTGTCGATGATCGTCAGCTTACCAAAATAACGGGCGGCGGCCAGGGTAAAGACGATCTTCAGCTGTGCGCCGTTCGAGACGATCGGAGGCGTCGTTATTCCTGTTTGGATCTCCCAAGCATAACCCAGTATATGCGCCTTATCGGAGATGGTCGCTTTTGGATCGATGACCAGCGAATCCCCCAGCGTAGCGTAGTACAGCGTATCCAGGTGGACGACCGGCATCGGCGGAACATGATAGATATAATTACCCTTGTCCTTGGTACAGGAGGCCACGCAAAAACCAATACCTGTCAGGAGTAGAATATAAAAAAAAATTGGTTTCATTTTATAGCTTTTTAATTAGGGGTGACATAACCTCCGGCCTTCTGAACAAAATAATATCTGTTGGCAGAAGGATCGAATATTACCTGTATTCTGTTGGAAGGAGTAGTAGTATTATAAAAATAATAGGTTCCATCACTCTGGGGCTGCAGCACATATCCACGCGCCGGGTTCTGGGTTATCCAGCCTGCGGGGTCATTGATGAGATTAGTCAGCAGCCCCATATAATAAAGGGACTGGGGAGCAAATAAGCCATAAGTGCCATCATCATTAGCCAGCTGGGTAACGCCATTTGTCGCAATGATAAACAATTCGAATTTCTCATCGGAATAGTTAGTCATCCACCGGTCCCACCAGGCCGGCTTTTCCAGCTTATTGGAGATGATGACCCGGGCCTTGATGATATCCGATAGCTGAACTCCGAGGTCTGAAGTAGCTTCCAGGTGCAGGTTAAGACCCACGGAGTGCTGTGTCAGCAGCGTATCGTTGTTTAGCAGCACGATGGGCAGCAGGGTAGTACCGGCGTTTGGCCTTATAGCATAGGATGGCTGCAGGGCCACATAATCCAGCCCTGCGACAGCCGTAGTCCCGCTGTCCGTCACTACTACTTTATAAGACATGCCTTTTGCAGACCGGTTGCCCGAAATACGGACCAGAAGATAAAGCGTATCGATAAGCACACCGGGAGTATAGGCGAATGTATAGGTCATGCTGTCCCTGTCAATAGCTTTGGTAAAATCAAAATAAACATTATCCTGGGTCTGCTGATAAAGCGGGAGCCCTTCTTTATGACAGCTGACAAGCACCATGATAATTAACAGCACCGCCGGTATAGTTTTGATATTTTTCATTTCAAATCTCTTTTTTTCATTTACATAATTGGATCATCGGCCTCCGAACTGGATCTCATTGATCGGTAGCGGCAATACAAAAACCCTGTCTGTGGGCGCATTGACGATACCCGTTGGTCCGACGATGCCCATATTCAGGCGTTTGTACATATAAAAGATCTGTCCCTCGCCAATAAATTCCTTTCTTGCCTCCCTGATCAGTTGGGTCATAAAGTCAGTCTGTGTGGAGACCTGCATTGGATCGACGCCACGGGCGGCACGTACCGTGTCAACATAACTGACGGCTTTTACCGGATCGATACTATAAGAGGCTTCAGCGGCTATATAATACATCTCGCTAAGCCGGAGGGCCGGAGCAACCAGTGAATCCCGGTTGGTTTGCGGGTCCCGGCTATACTTCACCAGGTAAAGCAGGTCAGTGGGCTTGAACCAATGCTTGAAACGAAGATCGGCAGCGCCTGCCCCTGCGGTCTCATAAACCTGGTTCCCCATATCGGTTGTCATTTTAAGGGCATTGCCATTAGTGGATGTGCCGTTCACACCGAAATAGTTGATCAGCGTAACGTTCATGGTGGGGATATACCAGGAGAACAGCAATTCTTTATACAGGATCCGGTCTTTTAGCCTGTCATCCGGGTTGATAAGATCGGATTGCTTCGTAAAGGGGAATTTCCTCGAATTGATAACTTCCAGGGCATTGCTTAATGCATTTGTTTTATCATTCATATACAGGTAAACCCTCGCCAACTCACCGCAGACGGCATAATAGTTCAGCCGGTTCCTTCTATTTTGCATGAACAGGTTCGGCGAGATGGTTTCCGAACTGGTGTCACTGGGATAACCCACCGTATAAGGCGCGTTGAGGATAGGGTCAACGGTCCTGAGCAAAGCCTTGGCGTCATTCAGATCCTTTAAGGTCTGCCTGATGACATCGGCGACCGAAGACATTGGTGTTACCTTATTGGAAAAAGAAGTGACATAAGGTATAGCAGCAGTGCCGGCGCCGGTAAGATAGGAAGGAGCAAACAGGCGTAGTGCGTCGAAGTGCATATAGGCCCGTAATGCCAGGGCTTCCCCTTTGATCAGCGAATATTCGGAAGCAGACAAAATCTTGACTGAATCGGCATATTGCAACAGGAGGTTGTCATTGGCAATGGCATTGTAAAGGCCGTTCCAGATGCCATCTTTTTTTGAAATAAAATTTTGGTCTTTGTAATTATACAACATCGACTGCAGGTAGTTCAGCCAGTAGTCTTCGTTAGGGGTTACCATCCAGTCCTGGGCCAGCACATCGGGCAAACCCATGGTCATCTCCGTACCATAAAGATCACCCTGACTGCACCTGGTATAGATACCGTCAAGGGCTTCCTCAAAACCCTGGGGACTGGTGAACAATGCTTCGGCCGCCACCTGCGATTGAGGCTTGACATCGAGATATTTTTTGCACGATGTGGTCAGCAACGCCAACGGCAACAGATATATAGTTAATCTCTTCATGAGTATTCAGTTTAAAGGCTTGTTTGAATGGAAAAGGTGAAACTCCGGGCATAGGGATAGTTGATACCCCGCTCGATCTTTTCCGTTGACCAGAAAAAGACTTCATTTACAGTGATGGCTACCCGTAGGTTTTTCATCGCCAGGCGGGAATAAATACGTTTGCCGAAATCATACGATAGATATACCGAGCTTAGGTCCAGCGTACTAAGATCCTGAATGAAACGACTCGTCGGATAAGTGACCGAGAGGTCCGAGATGCTCTTGAATTGGGCGTGATCACCCGGGTTCTTCCAGCGGTCGGACAGGGCGCGGCTGTCGACATTGTAACGGGGATCGGCATCATCGACACGGTCGGCTAAAGTCTGGTTATAATCTTTTCCGCCAATAGTGGTCATGAAAACGGTGTTGAACTGGAAACCCTTGAATGACATAGAGGTACCAAAAGACCCCTGTACTTTCGGCGTAGGATCGACCAAAGGAACAATATCCTTAACGTCATAAGTATAGGTATGGGTACCGTCCTTCTTTACAAAGATCTCCCTCCCGCTTTCGGGATCAATCCCCAGCGAACGGACGGCATAGATCTGGTTGATCGACTGACCTTCCTGGTAATGCAGCAAAGGCATGGTCCGCAGAGCACTATCGGTTTGCTGTGCGTGATTGGCCTTGTCATTATAAGAGGTCAGCGAGCTGGATATTTTTTTGATGACATTGGTATTGTGGACCAGGTTCGCAAATACGCTGACATTCCAATCCTTGCTGCGGTAAGCTGTCACCTTGAAATTCAACTCCCATCCCTTGTTGGCCATATCACCCAGATTATCCGTATAGGAAGAAAAACCGGCCGATGGCGGCAGCTGGATGTCCGCCAGCATTCCCTTTGTCAATTTGTAGTAATAACGCGGAGAGATGATGACCCGGTCTTTGAAGAGCCCCAGGTCCATACCGGCATCATAATTATGCGTCTGCTGCCATTTCAGGTTCTGGTTGCCATAGTTATTGGTAATTGCGCCGATACCGGAGGAATACCAGTTGGTCGTATAATAATTGTAAGTCGTTTGGGCCATATAGGGAGGAAAGGAAACCGACCCTGTAAGACCGGTACTGGCACGCAGCCGCAATTGGCTGACAACTGCATTGCGAAAAAAGTCCTCTTTGTGGGCATTCCAGCCTATCCCGGCCGCCCAGGAAGGTGCGACCCGGTTGTTCTCACCGAACAAGGAAGAACCGTCGGCCCTGACGGACAGGTCCAGCAGATATTTGTTCAGCCAGGAATAGTTGGCATTCAGAAAGCTGCCGACGAGCCGCTGTTTGGCGAAATCACCGTTGGGTGTGCTGCCGGTAGCATAACCGGCGGCAAAACCGATATTGGAGAACCGGTCGTTGGCAAATCCAACCGCCTGAAAGGATTTTGTATCCGTCGAATAAGTACGGGCATTGCCCCCAAGCGCTACGTTGAAGAACGAGGCGCCTATCTGCTGGTTATAGTTCAGCGTCAGGCTGCCATCAAAAGTATTCTCGGCATTCGTCGCGTAAAAATAACTGCCTTTCTGTGTAGCCTGGCTGGGCGAATAAAAAAAGAACTGGTTGCTCAGCGGGGAGACAAAATTATCCAGGGTGGAGTTCTTCCGGTCATAGCTGATTACGCTGCGCAGCCGCAGACCACGGGTTATGTTCCACTCTGCCGAAAAATTATCGGTAAACTCCAGGTAGGATGATTTATTGAAGCTGCCCAGCGTAGACTCGAACATCGGGTTCAACACCCCGGTGTACTGGTATTGCGCTGTACCGTTTTTCGCCGTCTCCCTGATCCAGCTGTCGACATCCTGAACGATATGCCCGAGACTGTCGCTTTTAGCATAATAGGGGTTCATCCGGACATAGTCGGAAAAATTGCCATACGGTGATTCAGTTGAATTGACCTGCTGAACCGAAAGAACGTTCTTAAAGATAAATTTCGGGGTCGGGCTATAAGAAAGATCGACGGCCAGGCCATAGCGGTCGCGGCCCGAGCCTTTCATCACACCTGGAGCAGTCTGGTATTGCAGGTCGATACCATAACGCACTTGCGGAGTACCGCCTTCTATAAACATGGAATGTTTATTTCCAAAGGAGTTCCGCAAAGGCTGGGATAACCAATAGGTATTGACACCGCTGATCATCGCCAGATGCTTTTGATAATATATCCGGTCCAGATCGTCCTGGTTCTGCAGACTGTTGCTTGCCGTATAAAGCCCGGCCAGGCTTTCGTACTGAAGTTTCTGGCGGGCATCCAGCACATGATAAGCCGATAGGTCCGGGACCGAAGGGGTCAGTTCGTAATTATAATAGACAGAAAGCTTGCCTTCCTTGGGCGCCTTGGTGGTGATGACCATTACGCCATTGGCTGCACGCGAGCCATATACGGCCGTAGCGGCGGCATCTTTTAATAAAGTAATGGACTGGATGCGGTTGACGTCCAGGTCATATACCTTTTCAAGACTTACCTCGTATCCGTCCAGGATAAAGGTAGGCAGGTTAACATTGCTTGACAGATCGGTCCGGGATAACACGGCGCTGCTGCCGGTAGGCAAGCCGGTCGATCCGCGAACATTGATGGTGGGCAGTACGTTGGGGTTGGAGCCCTGCAGGTTGTTGGTAGCGATACTAAAAGAAGGATCGAAGGCCTGCAGACTCTGAAGGATGTTGTTGGGATTGACTTTTTTTAACTCTTCTCCCGACACGGTGATGGCATTACCGGTAAAACTTTCTTTGTTGATCACCTGGTAACCCGTAACGACCATATTAGCCATGGGGTCCCTGGTACCAGGCGAAAGCTTCACGTTGATGATAACACCTTCCTTTGGCTTTATCTCCTGGCTGATATACCCTATGCAGCTGACTTCCAAGCTGACGCCGGGCCTAATATACAGGTTGAACATACCATCTTTGTCGGAGGTACTTCCCATTGGCCCCCCCTTTGTTCTTATCACTACATTGGCGCCTGCTATCGGCGTCTTGCCTGACTCATCCGTTATTTTGCCCCTGACAAGGATACGGGCAGGAGTCGAGTCGCTTTCTGAAAAGACGGCGGGCGGCCTGACCTCTCTTTTCGAAGAAAGCACAATCGTTTTATTTACGATGTTAAAGCTTAGCGGCTGGCCCTGCAAACATTCCTCCAGCACTTTGTAAAGGTCTTCGTCCTTAGCTACGATGGAGACGGGATGGGTATTGTCCAGCAACCCGGCCTTATAAAAGAATACATAACCGGTCTGTCGTTTGATCTCTGTGAAGATCTTTTTCAGGGAGGCACCCTTCTCATTAAGGGTGACTTTCTGCCCCCATCCTGCCGCCGATACGTGCAGGCTCGTAATCAGTAAAATCAGAGCAGTTAATCTCATAACCAGAATAGTTTTGGTCGGCGTGAGCTTTTTTTCGTGCAAAGCTCCGCCTTTAATGATCTCGATCATTGTTTGCTACAAGTTGTTAGATGATGGGGAAAAGGTGTAGGTGCTAAAACCAGTTTAGCGGAGGATAAAACTTTCTCATGTTTACGGTACTCTTTTTTTGGTTAAAAAATAATCTCCTATGGCGTCACCGTTACTTTTCTGTCCTCTACCTTGAAATGGACATTGCTGAATTGTAGTATTTTGAATACTTCCGTTAATTTGCTGTTGCGGGGTATGTCTCCGTCGAACCGCTCTTCCGGTATTTTTCCTTCAAAAACAACTTCGACATCGTACCAGCGGGCTATCTGCCGCATGACGTCCCTGATATCCCCCTGTTCAAAATGGAAAAGCCCATTCTTCCAGGCAATAGCGGATTCGGTATCGGCATGAGGATCCAAATGAATTAGTCCGTCTGAACGCAACTGCCCCTGCTGGCCCGGCTGCAGGAAGGTCGTGGCTCCTTTGCCGGTAATCCTTACACTTCCTTCCAACAGCGTGGTCGTCACGTTTGTCTCGTCGTCATAAGCCTTTATATCGAAATGCGTACCGAGTACGTCCACCGTTTGTTCGCCTGCAGGAGCATGAACAATAACCCGGAAGGGCATGGAGGCCATGGATGTAATTTCGAAATAGGCCTCCCCGCTGATGGTGACCTTTCTTTCTCCGCCGGTAAAAACGGTCGGATAAGTAATGGAAGAAGCAGCGTTGAGCCAGACTTCGCTCCCATCCGGAAGCACCAGCCGGTACTGCCCCCCGCGGGGAGTGCTCAGTGTGTTCGCAACGGAAGCGGTCGGTTTTTCATCCAATGTTTTATAGGCAAGGCGGCCATCGCTTAATTTGGTAACTTTTGAATTGCCCTGTTGCGCCAGGATGCCATTTTGTGCACTATCCAGGGTAATGGTCGTACCATCTCCCAGCCTCAGCATCGCCACATTTCTACCAGGTGCCCTGTCATTAGGTATCGACTGCTGGTTAGCCATGGCAGGTTTCCCTGAAAGCGGACGTTCGAACAACCATATTGCCGTCACACCTGCCAGAAGAACTGCTGCTGCCGTCCACCAGCTCCGGGAAATTACCCGACCCCGTTGTGCCGGAGTTCCTTTCTCTTCCCGGATCTGCCGCAGGATCGCCTGCCACCGGGTTTCGCTATGTTCCGCAATGGGCTCGGTCTGTCTTAACAGGCTTACGAGCCGGTCACGGAACATAGCGTCATAGGACTGATCATTCAGAAATAATTTCAACTCATCGAGTTCATCGGTCGTAGCCGTATCCGCAATGTATTTGTCAAATAAATAGTATAAGTTTTCTGGCTGTTGCATCAATGGTTTGTATTAGATGAGACGTAACAAAGAGGTCGGAAGACTAGTCAGGGGTAAAAAATATTTTATTTTTTCAGAAAAAAGTGAGCACATACCAATAGGAAAACAGGAATTTGATCCTGCTTATCGAGACGGGTGCGGATAGAATGAAGAGCTTTTACCATATGGTTCCGCACTGTATTGACCGAGATGCCCATTTCCCGGGCGATCTCTTCATAACTAAGACTTTGTTGCCTGCTCAATAAATAAACGGCCTTTTGCTGCGGGGGCAATTGCGCAATAGCCCGTTGAACCAGTGCCTCCTTGTCTTTAAGAAAAAGGGCATCTTCTGTGTTATTATGTGCAGGAGGGAGGCTGGCCGACAGGCGTTGCAACATCCTGTTCTCGTTGAGGCCCTTTCGAACATAATCCAGGGAGAGGCGGGCTGCAATGGTAAAGATATAGGCTTCGGGCTGATCTATCTGAGGCAGTTTTTCCCGGTGCCGCCAGATCTTGATAAATATTTCCTGGGTGATCTCTTCAGCGAGGACCTTTGTCTTTATCGTTTTCAGAACGAAGGGGTAAATGCGCCGGTCATAGCGACGAAAAAGTACTGCAAAAGCAGCTTCATTACCTTCCGCGATCAGATGAAAAAGATCGTGATCAGTATGTTGGACAAGAAAGGACAATTAGACAGTTAATTTAGCTATAATTTAATCAGAACCCTAAAAAATTTCTCAGCCTTATGGCGTCTGGAAATAACAATAAAGGTACGATTTTTTTCTGAGGGCCTGTATCAGTTTTGTGCAATTCTCCCGCTTATATACGCCATAACCGTCCTATATTTGAAGAAACAACGAAAAAATTATCATCCGGAAAATCATAAATCCATACACAGGCATGAAACCATTTCTTCTGTATCTTTTGTTAGGCTGTTCCACCTTCGCCTTTTCGCAAACGCCAGCCAAAAAAATCAATGAGGCAAAAGATGCTACAGCATCCAAAGAAGTCCTGATAGCCGGAGCTTCAGATCTCAAGTTTGCCATGGATTCGCTCATAACGGTATTTATCCATGAAAATCCGGGCACCGTCATAAAACCAGTTTATGGTTCTTCCGGTAATTTTTATGAACAGATCAGCAGCGGCGCCCCCTTCGATCTTTTCTTTTCAGCCGATATGGATTATCCACGCAAACTGCAGGGACAAAAAAAGACGCTGACTCCGGTAAAACAATATGGCACGGGGCAGATCGTACTGTGGAGCCAAAAGAAAGACCCCTCCCTGGAAAAAATGGATGGTCTGCTCGTCACAGGAGTACATATAATAGCGATAGCCAATCCGGCACATGCGCCATATGGCAAACGGGCAGAAGAGAGCCTGCGTTATTATAAAATATATGATAAGGTTAAGAACAAATTGGTGTTGGGAGAGAACATTTCACAAGCCGCCCAATTCGCCAGAAGCGGCGCAGCAGACATTGGCATCCTCGCCCTTTCCCTGGCCATGTCTCCAACGATGCAAAAGGACGGGGGAAAATATTGGCTGATTCCTGCTGAAACACATCAACCCCTGGACCAGGGATATGTCCTGTTACAACATGCCAAAGGCAATGTCACAGCAGAAAGATTTGCGGGTTTTATTAATTCTGCCAGAGCTGCGGTCGTTTTACGTTATTTTGGATTGTGAAAAATCTTTACAATGAACACCTTACAGGGAGAAATCATAGAGATCATAACAGCGGACGAAATATCCCTGGTAAAAGTCAGGGCAGACGAATGGATATTCAGCTCCCTTGTCCTGGATACCCCGGCATCAAGCCCTTATTTACAAAAGGGCAACCCGGTCAAACTGCTTTTTAAGGAGACCGAAGTGATCATCGCGAAACTACCCCAAACCGGCTCCGGCGATCATCCCGTCTCCCCCCTGGCCATCAGTATCCAGAATAAGATCGAATGCAGCATAGAAAAGATCGACAACGGAAAGATCCTATGTGAATTGACCCTGCTCATGCAAAGCCAAAAGACAGGAACAGCCTGGCGGATCAGGTCCATCATCACCCGCAATGCCTGCGAACAATTGAACCTGCAACCCGGTGAAAAAATAATTGCGTTGATCAAAACGAATGAAGTAAGTTTATCTCCGAATGATTGATTGGCAACCATTATTATTAAGTTTACGTTTAGCGCTTTTCAGCACGGTGATCCTCTTTTTTATTGCCGTGCCCCTGGCTTACTGGCTGGCGTATAGCCGTTGGCGTGCAAAAGTAGTGGCGGAAGCCATCGTCAGCCTGCCACTGGTACTTCCCCCTTCCGTTATAGGATTTTATCTGTTACTGGCTTTCAGCCCGGAAAATGGATTCGGTAAATTCCTGGATCAGTATATGGACATCCGCCTGGTATTTTCCTTTCCCGGACTCGTCATTGCCTCGCTGATCTATAGTCTTCCTTTCATGGTCAATCCTATTCAGGCCGGATTCAGCAGCCTGCCGCCTGCTCTGAAAGAAGCATCCGGAACGCTGGGCAAATCAAGGTTCACCACCCTGATCAAAGTACTCCTTCCAAATATCCGGCCATCGCTGCTCACGGGGATCGTTTTATGTTTTGCCCATACGATCGGAGAATTCGGTGTGGTGCTCATGATCGGCGGCAATATTCCCGGTAGAACAAGAGTGGCCTCCCTGTCCATCTATGACGAGGTACAAGCCATGCATTATTCATCGGCTAACAAACAGGCTGTTATACTACTCGCCTTTTCATTTGCCATTTTAGTATGGGTATACCTGTTCAATCATCAATCCCGAAAAACGAATCCTTTACCATGAATGCCCCAAATCCATTCCTGCAATTCCGGGCGTTCAAAATGCTTCATACCGCTCAGGGGAATGTCCCCCTGGATATTTCTTTTGAACTGGAAAAAGGAAAACTATTGACGATCTATGGGAACTCCGGTGCAGGAAAGACTACCATCTTACGGATCATCGCGGGCTTGACCGATATGGAGAAAGGTTGGGTAATGGTAGATGGGGAGACCTGGTTTATAAAGGGAAACAATCCGGGAGAAAATAAAATAAAGAACTACAAAATCAACCAAGCTCCCCGTCGTCGTTCTATAGGTCTCGTATTCCAGGACTTCGCCCTGTTCCCGCATCTGACGGTAAAAGAACAATTGGAATTCGCCCTGCAAAAAGGAGATGACAAAAAGATCGTTTCAGAATTAATGGATATGATGGAGCTCGCTCCGCTTCAGGACAAATTGCCCGCCCTCCTATCCGGCGGTCAGCAGCAGCGGGTGGCGCTCGCACGGGCGATTGCCCGGAAGCCCAAACTCCTCCTATTGGATGAACCTCTCTCCGCCCTCGACGACGAAATGCGTTTCAAACTTCAGGACTATATTCTCAAAGTACATCGCCATTTTAACCTGACGACCATCCTGGTCAGCCATTATTTACCCGAGATCTTCCGCCTTTCTGATGAGGTGATCGTACTGGAAAAAGGAAAAATCATGAAAAAAGGAAACCCTTCGGCCATTTTCGCCGAAGAAAAAATAAGCGGAAAATTTAAGGTCACCGGAGAGATCATTGACATCGTAAAGGCAGATATCGTCTACATAGTAAGCGTCCTTTGTGCAAATTCCATCGTAAAAGTCATTGCTACAAAGGATGAGATCGATGGCCTGCGAACCGGGCAAAAGGTAATGGTGGCTTCCAAGGCCTTTAATCCTATTATCATTAAAATGAGTTGAGCACCGCCATGTCTATAGCCCCGCAAATGGCAGCACTGCCGCCGGCCAGCTGTTGCAGGGTGAAAAAAGGACCGCCCGGATCACAAGTATCCTGTTATTTTTTTGTAATTTCCCTTCGGGAAAGGCTCCGGGTAACCAATAGTTAACCCCTTAATTAACCGCACAGGTCAATCCGGATCCCTCCCCGGTCTATCAAACGCGTAACCATGACTCAACTGTCCGTCTGGGAAAAAGAAAGCTTTTTTGCTCCTTCTGATATCATCATTGCAGGAAGCGGCCTTGTTGGCTTGTGGAGCGCTTATTACCTGAAAAAGGCCCAACCCTCCTTATCCATAAAGATCATCGACCGCGGTCTTATCCCTACCGGGGCCAGCACCCGCAATGCCGGATTTGCCTGTTTTGGCAGCCTTTCTGAACTGGTGGCCGATTCCCTGAAAATGGGCGAGGATAAAATGCTCGAACTGGTGGAGATGCGTTATAAGGGGCTCAAACGGATCGCCAAACTCTTCGGCGACCAGGAGACCGGTTTTGAGCGGTTAGGAGGCTACGAACTGATCGCCCATCACCAGGAAATGGATAGTAATGTACTTCGCAGCCAGATTGACTGGCTGAACCGGAAACTGAAGAAACTCATCAAACAACAAAAAACCTTCCGGCTGCAGCATGATAAAATAGCCAGGTTCGGTTTTGCCGGTGTTCAATACCTGGTGGAGAACAAGGCAGAAGCCCAGCTGCATTCAGGAAAATTATGCCAGGCTTTGTTACAGATGGTACAATCCATGGGCGTAACCGTATTGAATAATATAGAGATCCTGCGTTTTGAAAAAATGAACGGACATCTGCAATTATTCACGGACAGATCGATAACGCTTACGGCCAGCCAACTGCTGATCTGCACCAATGCGTTTGCCAGGCAGCTTTTACCGCAGTTGGATATCGAGCCGGCCAGGGGGCAGGTACTCGTCACCTCTCCTATCGATAATCTTCCTTTTAAAGGCACCTTTCATTATGAAGAGGGTTTCTATTATTTCCGCAACCTGGGTGACAGAGTTTTGCTGGGGGGAGCCCGTAACAAGGCATTTGCAGAAGAGACGACGGAGCAAATGAATATAACCGATACTATCCAGCAGGAGCTGGAACGATTTCTGAAAGAAGTGATCCTGCCGGGCAGGAACTATACGATCGAGGACCGCTGGAGCGGTATCATGGGTATGGGCGGAGAGAAATCGCCCATTGTCCGGCAGATCAATGACCAGGTCTTTTGTGCAGTCCGCATGAGCGGCATGGGTGTTGCCCTGGCGCCGGTCATTGGTGAGAAGGTGGCGGACCTGATGCAGGGAGGATAGAACGACTGTTAATAGTAAAATAACAATACCATAATGCCCCCTTCCTCTTTCTTAAACGAAGAGAAAGGATATTTGCTTCCCTCTATGAATGATATTGTAACAAATATAAAAAGTGGAGACATTGAAAGCTTCAAATTGATATACTATCAATATCATAAAAAATTATATTATTACGTACTGAAGCATACCCAATCGGAATACCTGGCTGAAGAAACCGTCCAAATGACCTTTATCAAACTTTGGGAAAAAAGGGAGGGTCTTACAGAAGATCTTGAACTTTCTCCCCAGCTTTTCAGGGTAGCGAAAAGTACGATGATCGATCTGCTGCGTAAGGAAGGCAAACGGCAGGATCATACGGCCGCATTGGCCAATGAATCTTCCGATCTTCGTTTTGAACCTGAGCCATTGAAGAAAGATGAGCTCCAACATGTCTATACTATAATTGAAGGAATGTCACCGGTAAGAAAGACTGTTTTTAAACTCAGTCGTTTTAATGGTCTTCCCCATAAAGAAATCGCCCAGCAATTGTCTATATCTCCCAAAACAGTAGAAAATCACATTGGGCGGGCCCTCCGCCAATTAAAGGATGCCCTGCTCCTTATTCTTTTCTGTACTCTTTTTTTCTGAAACAATTTATACTTAAAAAAAAGTTAAGACTACACTGAGGGAATCCCCCTTTGACAAACGAATACTTACTATATGAAGGTTACAGCACCATTAATTGAAAAATTCTTCCGGGGTGAATGTGATAGGGAGCAGCAGGAGGCGGTAAAAGAATATTTCAGTCAGAATCCGGAGGTTCTCCGGGAACACCTGACGATGCAAAGCTGGGAGGATTTTCATGCAGATGACCATTTAGCCAGCCCCCTTTCGGAGAAAATGCTACGGGTCATCGCTGGCAATACCTATAAAAAAGCCCGGATCAGGAAAATTGGTTACCGGGTGGCTTCAGCAGCGGCCGTATTGATCTTATGTGTAGCAGGTTACTGGTGGATTGCCGGGGAATCCCGTAAAGAGATGACCGGAAAGGGAATTGCCGCTGCCTCTAAAGAAGCTCCGAAAAAAGACCAGCCGGAATGGAAAGAAAGGAGTAATCATACCGGCAAATTGATGCGTTTTAGTTTACAGGACGGGACAGTAGTCGAACTCGCGGACAAAAGCGGGATCACTTATCCGGAACCTTTTGCCGGCGATAAAAGAGTTATTCAGTTAAAGGGACAGGCCTTGTTCAAAGTGGCGGATGACAAAAACAAACCTTTTACGGTCTATGCCGGCGGTTTATACACTACTGCATTGGGCACTGTTTTTAAGATCACCGCCTGGGAGAACCAGGGGTCTTCCAATACCAGGGTTTACCTGTTAAGCGGCAGATGCGTAGTGAGACCGGATAGTAATCTGCAAAAAAACGGGGTAAAAGAAATCTATTTACAACCCGGTCAGGCCATGCTTCTGGAGAATCTGCACTATACGGTTTCCATCGACAGGGTCAGACCAACCAACACACCGGATGGGCAAAAGGCAGCGGCCCTGGCTGTCAAAAAAATCCTGACCTTTAATAACGAATCCTTAGTCAATATTCTGAATACCATTGGATCGACCTATCATCTCCGTTTTGAGTATAAAGAAGGATTGCTCGATAATATGAATTTTACAGGAGTATTCGATGCCCATAAGGAATCCCTGGAAAGTTTTTTAAATACGCTCGGAACCCTGAACAGCCTTAACCTAAAACAAAATAATAAGGTTATTACGATCACTCAATAATTCAATAACAAAAGGTAAATGCCCTACGGGGTACCGCAACGGTCAACGGTGCCATGGAAACGTTTTGTCTAAACCCAAACAATATGAAGGTCAAAATCAAACATGCTAAGAGATTTCGCAAGGCTTTAGGGCTTCTGCTCTGTCTGAATGCCTGCATCTGGCAGGTAGAGGCGCAGGATGCCAAACCCGCCGCCATCGGTATTGTCAAAAATGACGATGGAGAAGTATTACACGGAGTGGTAATAAAGGTGGAGAATGAGGACAGCAAGTCCATTGCCACGACTGCATCCAATGAGAAAGGGATCTTCCTGTTCTCCAAACTTCCTGTAGGAGGCCCCTATCATTTTATCCTGAGTTATGTTGGATATACCTCCGACACGTTGAAGGGATATACGATCAATGAGACCACCCATTTATCCTTATCGGTGATCCTGCGGCCAAAAAATCAGCAGTTGGGTCAGGTTGTAGTAACGGCCCTGGGTATCGTTCAGAAAAAAGCATCCCTGGGTTATGCTTCTCAGGAAGTCAAGGGAGCTGTCCTGAATGAGGCCAGGGATAATAACTTCGTGAACTCTCTTTCCGGAAGGGTTGCCGGGGTCAATATCATCTCCGGTGCCGGAGTAGGAAGCAGCGCCCGCATCACGATCCGGGGAGAATCTTCCTTAAATTATCAGAAAAATCAGCCATTGGTCGTCATTGATGGTGTGCCGGTAGGAAATGATCCGGTACAGAATAACGGAGGCACTGTTCCGGATTTCGGAAGCTCGATCGGCGAACTGAATCCCGCGGACATTGAATCGGTGAATGTATTAAAAGGCGCCGCAGCATCTGCCTTATATGGATCGAGGGCAGCTAACGGGGTGCTGGTGATCACCACCAAATCCGGTAAAGGCAGAAAAGGTATCGGGGTAAGTTATACCGGGGGGTATACCTGGGAAAATCCTTTGCGTTTACCAAAATTTCAGAATTCCTTTGGTGCAGGTCAGAATGGCCAATACAAAGGCTCCAATTTCGGGTACAGTAACGGTGGCCTTTATGCGGACGGCATCAACGAAGATTGGGATGAAAGCTGGGGACCGGCCCTGGACGGTTCGCCTATGACCCAATTCGACTCCAAAACCGACAACGGTTTTCGCGGGGGTGATGTATACCTTCCTAACAGAGGCAATATCATTGCCACTCCCTGGGTAGCTGCCCCCAACAATATGAAGGATTTTTTCGTAACCGGTCATACCCGGTTCAATTCCGTGGCGCTTTCCGGCAGCAACGATGTTTCCAACTACCGGTTTTCTTATACGAACAATGATCAGGTAGGTATTACTCCTAATAATAACCTAACCCGTAATTCCTTTAACCTGAAGACAGGGTATAAATTGTCGAATGAGTTAACGGCAGATGCCACGGTGAATTACGCCAAGACCACCAGCACCAGCCGCCCCGATCTGGGATACGGACAAGGTACGCCCATGTACGAATTTGTATGGATGAACCGGAATGTCAATATCAACAGCCTGCGCAACTACTGGCAGCCCGGCCTCGAAGGTCTGCAGCAGTTCTCCAATGACTATGGGAATGGTCATGACAATCCTTTCTTTTATGCTTACGAGAATACAAGCGCGCAGAATAAGGATCAGTTATACGGGAATATCAAATTGAATTACAAGATACTGGATAATCTAAGTATCATGGGCCGTGTGGGAACGGATTATTTTAATGACTTCCGGCCAAGAAGAATGGCCTACAGTACGTTCAACTCTCCCACCGGTTTTTACCAGGAGACAGTACTGAAGAGCCAGGAGAACAACTATGACTTCCTTATCAATTATAAGACCAGTGTGAAAGACTTCCATTTCGATGTTTCCGCGGGTGGCAATACGATGGAGCGGACCCGCAGCACAAGGAGCAGTACAGCCAACACCTTGCTGATCCCGGGCATCTACTCGCTGAACAATACCAGTTCGGCTTTGCAGGGAGGTTCTTATGATGAGAAAAGAAAGACGAACAGTCTGTATGGCTTTTTTCAGATGAATTACCAGGACAAGGTCTATGTCAATGTAACAGGTCGTAACGACTGGTCCAGCACCTTACCTGCAGCCCATAACTCCTATTTCTATCCTTCGGTCAATTCCAGTATCCTGTTGAACAAGATATTCGCCATGACGCCAAAGGTAGATCTGCTTAAATTACGTCTGGCTTTTGCACAGGCCGGTAACGATGCAGATCCTTATCAGATCATAACAGCATACAATTATCAGGCTTTGTGGGCGGGTATCCCCTCCCTGTCAGAAAGTTCCCAGCTGAATAACCTGAACCTGAAACCTGAGAAAAGCAGCACGATGGAGATCGGCGCCGAGTTGGATATGTTTGCCGGAAGACTGGGATTGGATGTAACGGTTTATAAGACCAGTTCCAAAAACCAGATCCTGCCTCTTCCCACTCCGTCCTCTTCCGGATATGACGCACGTATTATCAATGCAGGAGAGATCTCCAATAAAGGAGTCGAAGTGCAGTTACATGTCATTCCGGTCAGGTTGAAGAATAGCTTTGAATGGAGCGTGAATGTCAATTTCGCAAAGAACATCAGTAAGGTCGAAACCTTATATCCCGGTGTAACCAAGATCGTACAGGCGGCCCCCGGCGAAGACGCCACAATCGAAGCCCATGTGGGCCAGCGGATGGGCGCCTTATACGGCCCGGGTTTTACACGCGTTGCGACAGGAGATCTGAAAGGGATGATCATCATCGGTTCCAATGGACGCCCTGTAACATCTTCTTCATCCTTATACCTCGGTAATATCAATCCGGATTGGACCATGGGTATCACCAATAGGTTCTCTTTCAAAGGTATCTTCGTGGAAGGGTTGTTGGATATCAGCAAAGGAGGCGTAATGGTATCCCGTTTCATCAACAAGGCGATTGGCGCCGGTCAGTTGATCGAAACCCAGGGAGCCAGGATTACACGGGAAAAAGATCATGTATATGATGCTACTTATTACCGGGATGGAGCAGTCCTTCAGAATGACGGATCTTATCTCCGTAACCTCCAGGTATTTGACGGATCTTACAGCAAGGGTTTAAATGGGACCAGTCCGCGTGATTTCTACAAACGTTATTACGATCATAACTCCGAGGCACAGTTGATCGACAGGTCTTTTGTCAAATTGAGAGAATTGAAGATCGGATACAATATTCCCAGGAAATTGTACAACAAACTGCCCGTACAGAACATATCATTCGCCCTGGTAGGACGTAACCTGGCTTTATGGACAAAGAATCAGCATTTTGATCCCGAAACCGGAGCTTCCACAGGAGCCGGTCTGGTAGGAGGTTTCGAAAACCTCAGTTTGCCAACGACCCGTAGTCTGGGTGTGAACCTGAATATTAATTTCTAAACCATATAATGCCGTTTAGTATGAAACGAATTACGAATAATCAAATAAAAAACAGACGAATGAGCATTCGAAAGGGTACCGGTTTTCTGGCGGGAAGTCTTGCCTTAACCCTGTTGTTCTGCGGTGGTTGTACCAAACATTTCGACAGCATCAACCAAAATCCCAACAGCGCACAGGACGTGGAGAATCCACAATTATTGATCCCATCGATCATCATCAATTCGGTCCGTCCCTATTCCTATACCTCTGAGTTCACGGCCAGTGTTGCCTGCGATTATTACGCCAACCAGTACACCAGTGGTTTCGACGATGCCTGGACCGCTACATCGGTCACAGGGGCATTTCTTTGGTCTTTCTACGAGCAATTACGCGATGTAGAGAACCTGCGGGTCCTGAGCCATAAAAAAGGATACGACAACAATGAGGGCATCTCCCTTGTCCTGAAAGCCTGGCAATTCCAGGTGATGACAGATATCTTCGGTGATATCCCCTTCAGCCAGGCCATCCAGGGAAAGGCGACGGGCAATTTCGCTCCGGTATTCGACAAACAGGAAGATATCTATTACGCCTTAATGGATACGCTGAAAAGAGCCAATACCCTGTTGACCACAGGCAAGGATCCGATCAACTCCGATATCCTTATGGGCGGCAGTGCACTTCGCTGGAGAATGTTTGCCAATGGCCTACGTTTACGGTTGCTGATGCGCGTTTCTTCCAAGACCGGTCTGAAGATCGATGTTCCAACGGAAATGAATGCCATCGTAAACGACCCAGCGACCTATCCTTTATTCGGTTCCTACTCAGACCAGGCGGCATTAAATTACCTGTCGGAACAGGGCAATGAATTCCCGGCTTATCACAATAATCCAATCGGGGATTATCACTTGAGCACGACCTTGGAAACAAATCTGAAAAATCTGAATGACAAGCGCATCGGCTATTATGCTATGCCGACCGCAGCAAGCGTGGCAGCCGGAACTCCTGTCTATGCAGGCGTACCCAATGGGATCGGAACGGTAGAGTCTTCCTATAATGGCGGATCCAACTACCAATCCCAGGTATCCCCCGCTTTGCAGCCGATTGCAGCTTTCTCTCAGGCTTCCAGGACCGCTGCCCAAGGGGTGTTGCTGACTTATGCGGAAGTACAGTTCATTCTGGCCGAAGCCAAAGAACGCGGGCTGATCAGTGCCGGTTCTACCGCCGAAATCTATTATATGAATGGGATCACCGATCAGTTTGCCTACTTACAAAGCCGTCTGAATGCTGGCGGATTCACTTATCCCGTTCCGACCGACATCACCCCCGACCCTTCTTATTTTACACAGCCAGGAGTGGCTTATGCCGGTTCACAGGACGAAAAATTGTACAAGATCCGCTTGCAAAAATGGTT
This sequence comes from Flavitalea flava, assembly GCF_054461575.1. NCBI lineage: Bacteria > Pseudomonadati > Bacteroidota > Chitinophagia > Chitinophagales > Chitinophagaceae > Flavitalea > Flavitalea flava. Next base: position 39,550 of record NZ_JBTLQH010000021.1, on the reverse strand, counting down.
CGCTTTATTCTACAATGGTTTTGAAGGTTGGTCCGAATGGAGAAGAACCGGAGTTCCTAAAGAAACGGCAACCGGCCCGAATAGTTCTATTTCCGAATGGGCACGCCGTGCAAGGTATCCCCTTTCCGAACAAACGATCAATTCCGCCAATTACCTGAATGCAGTCCAGGTTCAGGGCACCGATAACCTGCTCACGCATGTATGGTGGAATAAATAATAATCCATAGTTCAAATTATTGGATATCTGCAATTGGCCAAAAGAGGCTGTTTCTACTGGGAAGCAGCCTCTTTTTTTATGGCATGGCTTCTTTCTCCGGCTCCGGCAGCCTGTTATGCCACCAGCTGGCCAGTGAAGAACCTGTCGTATTCATCAGCGGACCAAAAACGGCCGACGCCAATCCCACTGTAGCCAGTTTACCCATGGTGAGCGCCAATCCTGAGGCCAAACCTGCATTCTGCATACCCACCTCCAACGAGATAGTGCGGCAATCTTTTTCGGAAAACCGCAGGAGACGCCCCGACCAGTAACCGAGAAAATAACCGGCAGTATTGTGCAATAAAGTGGCCAGTACAAGCAGGGGACCAACTTTTAACAAACTTTCCCTGCCTGCTGCAGTAATGACTACAATGATCAGGGCAATGCCCGCCATGGAGATCAGCGGCATGGCCTTATCCAGGCCTTTGAACCGGCCTCTGACCAGGTAATGGAACAGCAGACCGGCAATTACGGGAAAGATCACCATTTTTGTAATATCCCAAATCATGGATTGCCAGTGTACTTCTATGAATTGTCCTGCCAGCAAACGCATCATCAAAGGGGTCAGGAAGGGGGCCAGCAAGGTAGAGACCGTAGTCACCGAAACGGACAAGGCCAGATTGGCCTTCGCCAGAAAAGACATGACATTGGAAGCCAGGCCGCTGGGGCAGCAGCCAACCAGGATGATGCCTGCAGCAATCTCCGGCGGGAAATGAAAACTCCGTGCCAGGGCGAATCCAACAAAAGGCATAATAGTATAATGACAGATAACACCAACGATCACACCTCTCGGCATCCGCAAAACCTGCGCAAAATCCTTCAGGCTCAATTCCGTTCCCATACCGAACATGATCACCTGCAATAAAGGCACGATGAGACCGGATAATTTGAAACCGTCCACCCGGATAAAATATTGTGGATAATAAAGTGCGAGGCTTACAACGGCGAGAATAGTCAGGGTAAAAGAAAAACCTTTGAGCACCTTATTTCCCTGAAAAGCGACAGCCACGCTGAACAGGCTCAGCATCAGGCACCAGCCTGCCAGGGCATATGGCCCGTTGAAAGCTACGAAAATATAGGCTGACAGGAAAAGAAGAGCAACCCAATAAAAAGACCGGAGGACAGAACGTTTTTTCATAGCAAACAAAATGAGACACTTTATAACAAGGCCTTTATCGGGAACTAATATAGAAAATCCTTGTCAACAAGCCCTCCTTTTGTCAGAATTAACTCCAGAGTCTGTCCCATGATCGCATACAGTCTTTTAATTATCAACCGATGGGTTTAATCAATCCGCCTGAACCCATAAGTCTCCATCTCCGGCCGTCACCAACCGTGCATCGGGGCCAACTGCCCCGACCGGCACTTCATCCGATACCAGCGGACCGCCGCGTGACAATTCGCTTCCTTCTTTTTTGGATTTAAAGATAGGCCAGAGGAATTGGGCATACCATTCTTCACCCTGGTAATATTGCAGCCCGAAAGCAGCCGGGTATTTACGGGTAATGATCCCCGTTCCAAAGATTACATCCCACAGAAAAAACATATTCCCAAAATTCCCTTTATAGTGTCCTATCCCGTCGTCATTCGAATCCGCATGATGCGCCTGATGCGTGGCGGGGGTAGAGATGAGTCTTTCCAGCACCCAGGCAACGGGATGCAGCGCCTTGTATTTATAAAAAGGTTTGTCCCAGGGAATACTGGAATGCGCGGCCAGCGTAATCAGGGATTTAATACCGGTTACGAAAAGGGCGGCATACCCAAGGCCAAGATAGGTCAGGGCTGCAGTAAGATAGATCTGTGAAAAAAATATAGTATACAGGATATTTTGCCTGCTGGCCATCGACATACCCATATAAGGAGCCGAATGATGCGTGCGGTGAAAACGCCAGAGGAAAGGAACCTGGTGATGCAGACGATGATACCAGTATTGGGTAAGGTCGTCGGCTACAGCGATAATGAAGAAACCCCACCAGAAAGGTACCCAGGAAAAAACATTCTTCAGACCGGGAAGACCCAGGGGCAAAAGCCAAAGGGTAAAATATACGACCGCCGGACGAATGAAAATCTTGGAGCCTACGAAACAAACGACGTCCAGGATCTTTTCATTTTTATCCCACCGTTTATCATAAAGACCCAATAAAAATTCCGCAACGCCAACAACCAGGATAATAACCGGCAATCCCCAGCTGGTAAGATTCAACACCACAGGCTGCAGAAAAGCGAAAGGAACAATGGTTTTTGTTTCCTCCCAGGGCCGCTGACCGGTTCCCTTTAGATAAAAGAATAACAAGGCAATGGGAAGAGCGTAAATGAACAGGCTGATGGCTGCATCCCTGCTTATTTTCCGCGCAAGTTCTTTTTTGATTTGCATAAAACAAGATTTAAAAATGTACACTCAAATATGCCGGACTAACTTTAATCCGACCAGGAAGATCAGCAGCGGAATAAGAAATATAACGATCCCGATCGCGATCTTTTTTATCAAAATGAAAATATCCTGGAATGTCATAAAAAGTAATTTATCTGTTAATGGCCTCCCCCCAACGCCGCACCGGGGATCGTACCTTTATTGTGAATCCTTCTTTTGAAGACATCGTCCCAATCGATAAAAGGATAGATATGATAACGTCTGGCTTCCTGGTCATAGAGATCCTGCAACTCTTTTAATTTCTGCGGGTTTTTCGCGGCCAGATCATTACGTTCGTTAAAATCTTCGTTCAGATTATATAATTCCCATACATCCTTATCATAATTCCTCTCGACGGGGCCTTTACCGGCAACAGAGTCGGAAAAATCGACATAATCCGGGTGATGGGCGGTTGCCGCTTTCCATCCGTCTTTATAAATAGAGCGGGAGCCAAAAATATAATAGTATTGATCGGTATGCCTGTTCTGCGCGGTGGCATCGCCGACAGAGTAGAACAAGGAGGTACCTTGTATGGAATCCTGTTTCACTCCTCGTATATATTCCGGGGACTGAATCCCGGCAAACTCAAGTGTGGTAGGCAGCAGATCGATCACATGTCCGTATTGGGTTCGGATTCCTCCTTTATCCTTGATCCCTTTTGGATAAAAGACAATCAGCGGGTTATGTGTTCCACCTTCGGAATTGGCATCCTGTTTCCAGAATTTAAACGGTGTATTGGCAGCCTGTGCCCAGCCCAGGGGATAATTGGTTTGTTTGCCTTCCGGTTTGCCGATTTCGCCAATTTCGTTCAGATTGGTTTGAAAGGCTTCTTCGCGGGACAGTTTTTTACCGAATGGGCCGCCTTTGACGATGACACCCTGTTGCGATCCTTCTTTGCTGGCGCCATTGTCGCCGATAACGATAAAGATCAGGGTATTTTCCAGTTGATTGATCTCTTTCAGATAATTCACGATGCGTCCTACTTCATAATCCGTATAGGTCAGGTAACCGGCATATACTTCCATGAACCGGGCAAACAGTTTTTTTTCATCAGCCGACAACGTGTTCCAGGCTTTCAGAGAAGGATTACGGGCAGGCAGTTGGGCATTGGCAGGAATGACGCCCAATTTACGCTGGTTGGCAATCACCTTTTCCCGGTAGACATCCCAGCCTTCATCGAATTTTCCCTTGTATTGATCGCTCCATTCCTTGGCTACCTGGTGTGGGGCATGTGTTGCACCCGGTGCATAATAGAGGAAAAAGGGTTTGTTTGGGGCCACCTTATGCTGTCTGGCGATATAACCAAGTGCTTTATCGGTGATCTGATCGCTGAGATGTCTTCCGTCTGGTGTGATATGCGCATTCTCTTCTACCAGGTCGGGAACATATTGATCGGTCTGTGATCCGAGGAACCCGATAAAATGATCAAAACCCTTTCCGGAAGGCCAGCGGTCAAAAGGCCCGGCATCTGTGGCATCTTCATCCGGAGTCAACCCCCATTTACCCACAGCGAAAGTATTATATCCATTGTCTCTCAGGATTTCGGCGATAGTCCCTTTATCGGAGGGTATCCGTCCGTCATACCCCGGGAAACCGGCAGACAAGGCGGTATGAGCAAAGCCGCCCATATGGGCGACATGTGAATTACGCCCGGTCATAATCGCTGCCCGGGTAGGTGCGCAAATGGCCGTAGTGTGAAAGTTAGTATAACGCAAACCCTGACCGGCCAGGCTATCGAATACAGGAGTCCGTATTAATCCCCCAAAAGAACTGGAAGCTCCGAAGCCGACATCGTCCAGCAAGATCCAGATCACATTTGGTGCTCCTGCCGGTGCCTTCACCGGTTCCGGCCACCATTCTTTGGATTCGGCCAGGGTTTTACCGACAACGCCCTGGTAGGGTTGCTGCTCCTGCGACCTGGCAGAGAACGAGGCTATAGTGCTGCCTGCCAGTAAGGCCCAGGCGAGAAAATTCTGTTTATTCATTATGGTTTTTTTTAGATGTTTTTGATGTTATAGAAAGTCCGGCTATTCCTGGCAAGCAGTCATCCTGGTTTTAATTCCATCCCGGGTTTTGACCCAGCAGGGGATTCAACTGGATCTCGGTCAGCGGCACGGGGAAAAGCGTATCCTTCACCGCGGCGCCTGTTTTGGCCGGTATTTGTTTAAGGGCGTCGAACAGATAGGTCCCTCCCCTTCTTGACAGATCGAACCAGCGGTTACCTTCCTGGATAAATTCTTTTCTTCTTTCCAGAAAAATGGAATCCCGGAAATCCGATTGATTCAATCCGGCAGTAAGACCCGTAATATTGGCCCTGGTCCGGACCATATTAATAGCGGTATAAGCATCCGCAGTCGGTGCGCCATTGATTTCATTAACGGTTTCTGCATAAAGGAGCAGCAGATCCGCATATCGGATTACCGGAAAGTTGAGACCGCTGATCCCCTGACTGGTCAGCGGGGACAAACTGAAATCGATGAACTTGCCAAAACGTGGGGCTCCGGGAAATACGACCGTTTTATTGGCGGCTGCATTGAACAGGGAGGTATAAAAAGTGACCGCCCGTCGGGTATCGGCAGTGTCGAATAAATTCCACAACGTGCTGTCGGCAGGAATATCGCCGGGATAAACGGCCGGGTTGAAGGAATTAAAACAGGCGGAACTCAGCACCTGGCTGCTGTTCACCGCTCCCAGGTTCGTTCCGAACTGAACGGAGAAAACATGTTCTTTACCATTCTTGGTAGCCTGTTGAAATGCATCCTTATAATTGGCAAAAAGATCATACCCATAGGAACCGGAGCTACCCGGCAACGTACCGGCGGTGATGACCTGTTGTAATTCCGCCAGCGCACTATTCCAATACCCCCGGGTTACATAAACTTTTGCCAGCAAGGCATGGGCAGCGCCGCTGGTTGCCCGGCCGACATCCGAACCTCCATAGGATTTAGGGAGGTTGGTTGCGTCAGTAAGGTCTGCAATGATCTGCCCGTAAAGGCTGTCCTTTGATGCCCTTTTTATTTGCTGGCTATTCACGTCGACAGAAACAGGATCGTGAAGAATCAGTGGGGCGGTGCCCCAGAAACGAACGATATTAAAATACAACAATGCCCTGACGAATTTAGCTTCCCGGATCAGCCGGGACCTCAGCGTCGTGTCGATGGCGATATTTACTATATTATCGATGGCGACATTGGCCCTGCTGATACCATAATAATGCTGCTGCCAGTTCTTACGGACCCGGTCATTGGCTTGCACATAGGTGGCCGTTCCGAGGGCACGTACGTCAGGATTCGTATTCGATGGTGCGTAGACCTGGTCATCGCTGCCATTGCCGGTCAGCAGATTAAGATTGCGGCCGTAAATTGGAAAATCCCCCGCCGCATCGCTGTTCAGCGAACTGTAAACGGCGCTTACGGCGGCAGTGGCATCGGCCGCTGTCTTATAGAACTGGGAAGCTACGATGACCGAGCTTGGATTTTCTGTCAGTTTATTGCAGGATACCAGCAATAGCGCAAGAACTATTTTATTTTTCATCTTAATTTAATTTTTAGTTACCCTTAATTCATTCAGCAATCAGAAAGTGATATTCAAACCTGCCAAAAAGGTTTTATTCGATGGATAAAGTCCATAATCGATCCCTTGTTTGGTATTGTCATTCTCGTAAAAATTCACTTCCGGGTCATAACCTGTATACTTTGTCCAAACGATCGGGTTCTGAGCGGAGACATACAGCCGCAATTGTTTGGCCCGGATCTTCGAGATAAGCCCTTTTGAAAAAGTGTAACCCAGGGAAATATTTTTGAGTTTGATATAGGAGCCGTCTTCGATATACCGGTCGATGACCTGGGGAACAGGTGCATTGACGGCTTTCGGGAAAGTACCGTTGGGGTTCTTCGCCGCATCCCAGCGATTCAGCAGGGTAGAAGAAGCATTCAGCGTGGTGGTCGTCACTTCCAGTTTTTGCTGCAGCAGATTAAAAATTTTGTTGCCGGAGGAACCCTGGAAGAAAAAGGACAGATCGAAATGCTGATAATTTACCGTATTGGAGAAGCCGAACGTAAATTTTGGCTGCGAACTTCCCAGATTATGTTTGTCTGCAGTCGTTACTACCCCATCACCGGTACGATCGGCATAACGCTGATCGCCGGCCTTTTGTGAAACTCCGGCCAGGACCGGCGCTCCTTTAGCCACATCATCGGCCGTCAAAAGTCCGTTGGTGGAATACCCCCAGAAAGTCCCTACAGGAAGGCCAACCTGTACAATAACCGGAGAAACCTGTCCGGTGGGTGCCAATGGGAAAAAGCTGCTTACTCCCTGCCCAAGGTTCAGTACCTTATTTTTATTGGCTGCAAAGATCAGGGTCGATTTCCAGTTTAGATCGTGCCCCCTGATATTATCGGAGTTGATCGCAAATTCGATCCCTTTGTTTTCCACGCTGCCGACATTTTTAAGGACGGAAGAATAACCCGAATAGAGGGGAATGGGCACATTCAACAGGAGGTCGGTCGTCTTTTTATAATAGGCATCGAACACGAGGTTGATCCGATTGCCGAATAATCCCAGATCGAGACCCGCATCGTATTGGGTAGTCGTCTCCCACTTGAGATTCGGATTGGCCAATTGTAAGGGGGAAATACCCGTCACCAGTGTATTACCGAAATAATAATTCGTTGGTGATAAAGCCGCCAGGGAACTGTATGGCGGTACTTCGGAGTTACCCGTCTTTCCTGCCGTTATACGTAGTTTGGCATTACTGATCCATTTTTTGAGAGGGTCGAAGAAATCTTCTTTATCCACATTCCAGGACAAACCAACGGAGGGGAAAAAGCCCCATTTATTATTTGTTCCCAAACGGGAGGAACCGTCCGCTCTTTCAGAAAGGGTAATATTGTATTTATGGTCAAAGGAATAATTGACCCTGGCCAGAAAGGAGTTTAAGGCAGAACTGTGGCCATTGGACGCGGAAACCACAGCAGTACCTGCATAGGCCAGGTTATTATAGGTCGTAAGATTATTCGGGAATTTCTGGGCGCTCGCTACAGCTGATTCGTCCTTTTGAAACTGGGTGGTATACCCTGCCAGTATATTTAAGAAATGGCTGTTATGAAAGGTCTGATCATAGGTCAGGGTATTTTCGTTCAGCCAGCTCACGGCTGTAGCCGTACCGACGGAGGCAAATCCGCTGGTGGTAAAACCCGGCGTCGTGAAAGACGGTGCGTAATAATTTTGTTTTGTATTAATCAGATCGGCGCCTCCAGATACTTTCAACACCAGGGATTTCAGGAGTTTGTATTCACCGGAAATACTTCCCAGTAACCGGGTCAGGTTACTACGGTTAGTTGTAGCAGTAATATCCTGAAGGGCATTCGTAGGAGTCGCCGTATAAGAGCTGCCGGTAAAATAAGTTCCATCCGCATTTTTGATCCGGTCCACCGGGGAAGAAAGGAGCAAAGTAGAAAATGCGCCGCCAAAATTGATACTGTTGTAGGTGCTTCCAAACAGTTTGTCCTCCGCCGTCTGGCTGCCGAATACATTGGTGGAAACCTTGAACCGCTCAGAAACGAACCGTTCATAATTGACCCTGGCTGAATATCGTTTAAACCCGGTATTCAGAACGGTACCCTGCTGGTTAAAATAATTTCCGGAAATCAGATACCGGGATTTATCATCACCTCCTGAAATGGACAGCTCATGATTTTGAATGGGTCCTTTACGGAGCGCTGCATGCTGCCAGTCCGATCCATTGCCGATTGCGGATAGGGCTGAATCGCTGAAGGTTTTCGGATTGCCGGTGCTGACATTGAGGTCATTTACCATCGAGCCCCATTGGGCCCCATCTAGCAGGGACAGTTTTTTGGTCACTTGCTGCTGGCCGTAATAACCGCTGTAATTGACCTCATCCGTGCCTTTTTTTCCCCTCCGGGTATTGATGATCACTACCCCGTTGGCTCCATGAGAGCCATATATAGCAGTGGCCGAGGCATCTTTCAGGATCTCGATGGATTCGATATCGCTTGGATTGATGGTAGAGAGCGCATTTACCGTAGCGCCATTCGATGCGCCGGTATTCGTAAAATCATTGTTATTATAGATAATGAAGCCGTCAATCACATAAAGAGGCGCATTTCCAAAACTGATGGAATTACCACCGCGGACGCGGATAGTAGCCGTGCTCCCGGGCTGACCGGAACTCTGCGTTACGGCTACACCGGGAACGGAACCTTGCAGCAAATTGTCAAAGGAAGCAGCCGGTTGGCTGAGCAGACTTTTCGAAACACTGGCAACGGACCCGGTAATATCACTTCTTCGCTGGGTACCGTAACCGACCACGACGACTTCGTTCAGGGACAAACTACCTCCCTGCAAACGGATCTCCGCATGGCCATAACTATCCACCGGAACTTCGCGGGTTTTATAACCGACGTAACTGACGATATATACGACAGGAACATGCTGACCGGTGATAAATTTGAATTCCCCGCTATTATCGGCAATTACTTCATGGGTTGTCCCTTTGATATGAATGACGGCGCCGGACAAAGGCTCTTTTGTTTTTTCATCCACCACCCGACCGAGCAGGGACACATTATGAGGGGGCTGGGAAGAAGGCTGCCCCTGGGCTGGAGAAGGAACCTGCGTTTGTGCATGTACAGGAAAAAATGAAACACCTGCTGTAAGAAAAATGACAATTTTTAATCCTGTTTTAAGAGGCAATACAGGTGACAATACGGGTAGAGAGGTATAATTTATATACCTTTGAAACAGATTCATATTGATGATATTTTTATCGTTAATGTAATCCGGATGAAGATCAGTTAGTGATTGGCGTTACGCTGATCCCATCCCCTGCCCGGCAAGAAGCAATTCTTGCCGGTTTTTTTTGGATCGATTTAAGTCATTAAGTTGTTTTTTTTAATGATTAATGAAGTATTTTATTCAATATTCCCTGACGTCTGCCTGAAATCAATGAATGACACTCAGGAAATACCATCCGGTTCATACAAAACAGCAATGCAATACGTCGGGAAATAAAATGTGCAATAGATCAGGGTAGGGTTGCAAACAGAATTTATCAGCAACAACAACAGCAGCATTCCTTTAACAGGATTCCGCAATAAAAGCCGTTCCGGGCGGCCGGCTTAATGGATAAAGATTTCAATGAGAATATAGCTCCCATAACAGTTAATAGTTAATACGCGTAAATATATAGCTTCCTGGTTTCGGCACAAATATAAAGCATAAACTACAAGTCTACCAAATTAGTAGGGAATTATTTTTCTTTTCCAGAGAGAACTCTTATTTCCTGTTCTGTCAGGGGAGCTGCAAAGAGCTTAACATCATCCAGATATCCCTGGAAAATCCGTTCACCCGGGAATTCCTCGTTCCTGCCCAGGGTCCAGGTAGCTGGGGCAGATAAATTAATCTTTCCATCGACCGCAGAACTTCCCTTCAATTCTCCGTCAATATAGACCCGCAGGGAATCTCCGGTGCAGACCCCGGCCAGTTGATGCCAGTGGTTCAGCCAGTTAGCAGGGAGTTTAACCGTGCAATCCCCACGTCCCCACCCCCCTGCAAAAAAACTAAGGTATTTATTTCCGGTAATTTGCAAAACATGATGATCCCCTTTGCTGAAAAGATCTACCAATCCCCTGGAAGCGGCTGTGGGATAAACCGAGATCATCATCGTAAGGGTTTCTCCCAGGTCATCTAGACTTGGGGAGGAAGGAATCTCAGCATAAAGCTCTTTTCCATACGACAAAAGCCCATTCTTTTTTATTACCGTATCGGCTATGATCTTCCCATGATTACCAAAACCAGACAGATCCTTCAGACTATCCTTAGACAGATCCAACAGGAGGGATTCCATATTCCCCTTATATACCTTGAATTTCACCTTTGCTCCCCACCCGACCCGAATCATTTGCCATCCGGATCTGCTGACTGGTAACTCCTGAGAAATGGCTTTTCTCTCTCCGGGCTCCAACACTATGGTATCGGTCTGGATCACAATATCATTAAGAGTAACCGGTATAAAAAATTGACGGGTAATTCCTCCGGTATTTTGGGCGGAAAAGGAAAGGGATTGATTTTCCCCTTCTTTTAGCAAGGACCTGATTGCAAGACCGGTGATTTCAAGAGGTACTTTTTCCATCTCCGAATCCATCACCAAATCCATATCCGAATTCATACCCGAATCAAATTTATTATCCATCACCTCCATGTCGATGGAATTCATTCCTTCCATCTCCAGCTTTGTGCGGCCGAAAGCGTAAAGACGGCAAGGCAGGGAATCCTTAACCGTAGTGCCGGAAAGCAGAAGGCAATTTTTATGACTGATCTCCTTTCCATTCGTTTTCAATCGCAGGATCTTTGTACCGGGTCCACCCTTATTGACAAGATTAAACCGCAGCCAGAATAATTCGTTCGGAGCCACCTGATTCCTGGCTACGGAGCAATCCGTCATATAAAAATCCGGTTCATCCGTTCGGGCGATCGTATTCATATCCCCTCCCATCACAAAAATCAATTCGCCTCCTTCCAAAAACAGCGAATGAGGGATCTCCGGACCGGAATAAGGTTTATTATTGACAAGCAGGGAACGGACATAACTTTTTCCCTGGTCTGCACTATTTCCGTCCATGGTCTTTATGGTAAACTCCTTACGCCCTTCAGGGCTTAAAGTCAAGGAATGAAATAAAGGCGATCCGATCGTATAGACCGGGCGGCCGGGGCAGAAAGGAAAAAATCCCATGGCGCTGAAAACATACCAACTGGACACAGAACCCAGATCATCGTTGCCAGGTAGTCCGCCCGGCGATGCTGAAAAACGTTTATTCATTATCTCGCGCACCCACCATTGAGCCCTGTCCGGTCTTCCGGAATAATTAAAAAAATAAGGAATATGAAAGACCGTTTCGTTATCGAACAGAATGTCCTTGTTGGCAAGCGCGGAGTCCAGACGGGCAGTAAATTCCGGAACGCCGCCCATCAGGTTCACCAGATCATTCGGGTGTTGAGGTACAAAATAAGTGTATACCCATTTGTCGCCCTCTTTATAACCGGCATTACCCGGACGGCGGATGAACGGCTGATCACCAGCCTGGAGCGGTTCAACCCTTCTCGGTAAAAGAAATAAAGTAACCGGGTCCAGCAGGTTCCGGTAATTAAAACTTTGTCGTTCCGCCAGTTTCCCATCTTTATCCTTACTATGGATCAGTTTGGCAAATTCCGAAATGGCCCAGTCGTCAAAAGCATATTCAACGGTTCGTGTCACGGACTCGGGATAGGTATACGGAATAAAACCTTGTTCCCCATAGATCTTACGATCCTTCTCGGGAAATGGGGCATGCAGCAGACCTTTTTTCATTAGCGAATAGGCCCATTGCGGATCAAATCCCCGAATCCCTTTTGCATAAGAATCCAGGATGATCGGAACGGAATGATTGCCGGTCATGGGGTCGGTTGGGAGATACCCTGTTTGCCGGGAAATATCCAGCATCGACAAGACCATGTCCTGCTGGCGTTCCGGGAATAAAAGACATAATAAGGGATGAAGCGACCGGAAAGTATCCCAGGGCGAAAAACCTCCGTATTCTTTTTTACCAGACGTCTTATGGATTACACTATCCTTACCCAGATAATTTCCTTCCACATCGGAAATGACCCAGGGGAGTAGCATCGAATGATAAAGAGCGGTATAAAAGATCTTTTTCTTTTCTTCGTAGCGATCATTCTTATGATCATCCTTATGATCAGCCAAATCCTCACCGATCCTGACAACCGACAATTCCTTGAGCCAGGTTTGTTGCACTCTTTTTCGGAGAAAATCGAAATCAAGGTTGCCAGATTCCGCATCGATATTTTTTACTGCACTCTCCGGACCGACCATAGAAATGCTGGTTCGCAGCAAGATCACCCGGTCATGGGTAGATGAAGATGGGAAACTCAGCATTAATCCGCCCTCCGTAATTTCTTCCCGGCTGGAGGTCTCACTGAACCGAAAGATTACGGGCAGACCAGACCCCTGCCATTCCCGGGAAGATCCGGAGGAGCGGCGGCTGATCTTTCCACGTGTCTTTATAAAAATCCTGGGGGTTACCCCCGGAGCAAAAGAAAAACGGAAAATACCGGTTCGCTCGGTAACCGTCGTTTCGACCAGGGTATTATTATCTCGGAATAAAACACGGTAATAACCGGGTTCTGCAATTTCATCCTGGTGCAGGAATTTTCGGGAATAGCCGGCAGATAAAAAATCGTTGCCCTGACTTCCTGCGTTTGCAGAAGTTCCCCGCATACCGCCTTCAACCGGCATGACTTGTATCAGCCCGGCCGATCCTCCCGGGTAACCGCTCATATGATGAAAACAACTAAAAAAACAGATGGAAGGATCCCCATAATCATACCCTCCGCCCATTCGCGTCTCGGGCGTCAGCTGCATATAACCCCAGGGAGCCGCCGCGCCGGGAAAAGTACCTCCTTCATTGCCCCACCTGGTAAATACATTGCTTTTTGCCGTTCCGATAAAAGGGTTCACATAAGAAAGAAGATCGATGCTGTCTCGGTTCCTTATCCGGTTAATAGCATCATCAATATTCCCGACCGGGCTTCCGGATCCTTGTGCCTGTGCATGCAACCCATTCAAACCGGAACCCGCAAACATAAGCCAGAAGCCGGACAACCAGGAGAAGAGAGATCTCCTCATTCTTTATTTCTTTTTTCCAGTTCGGTGATAGTCAGATTGATCTGTTTTCCAATTTGTTTCCCATTCCGGAACGCAGCCACTCTTATCCAGGTCGCTCCGGGAGGGAGTGACAGCGGCGTATAATAGGACGGATAAAAGAGATCCGGATTTCCGTTATCGAAACTATAATGAAGCGCCAATCCGGGGATCTCTGTACGGATAGAGATTCTCTTTACTCCGTTTTCCTCAGAAAGGCTAACGATAGGATCATAAGCACTTAGCGCATAATTCACCTTGGCGGAATCGAAACGTACAAAACTCTTTTCCATTCGTCGCACGAACCCTTTCCAATCCTTATTTTCTTTTGGCGACCACAATACTTCTGCGGTGGCCAGGCTCCGGGGCCAGGTCATGTATTGGGCATGACGTTCATTATAAACCGATTCGGTCCACAGGTTTGCCTGCCCGCCCAGGATTACGGACGCTGGTACACCTTCCGGCACGGGTTCGAAATGATAACAATCTTCCAGGCGAAGACGCGAATAAGTATCCGGTTCTACGCTGGGATCGCCCTGGTAAAGATCGAGATAACAATGGTCATTGGGGGTCATGATCACGGAATGTCCTTGTTTGGCGGCCTTGATACCGCCTTCCATTCCTCTCCAGCTCATAACCGTTGCCTCAGGAGCCAGCCCGCCTTCGAGGATCTCATCCCAGCCGATCAGTTTTTTATGTTTGGCCAATAACATTTTCTCCAGGCGACGAACAAAATAACTTTGTAATTCCTCAACCGTCTTCAGGTTCTCATCCTTCATCCGTTGGTTGCATTTTGGACAATCTTTCCAGAATCCTTTCATGGCTTCGTCACCCCCTATATGGATATACGGCGATGGGAAAAGGCCGGCAACCTCCGAAAACACTTTATCCAATATTTCGAATACCTTTTCATTACCCGGGCAAAGCGCATTATCTACTTTCCCGTAGAATTTGCAACCATTGTTCACCGTATAGGGCAGACCGGTAGATGATAGTTCGGGGTAAGCCGCGATCATGGCTAAAGAATGGCCGGGTACATCGATCTCCGGAAGGACTGTCACGAATCGGTCGGCCGCATATTGTACGACTTCCCTGATATCGTCCTGGGTATAATAACCGCCATAACCAGCTTTCTCCCCCTCTTTCGGAGGTTCGAATGTCCACCACTGTCCCGTCCGGGGCACCCTCCAGGCTCCTGTCTGCGTCAGGGCAGGCAGGGATTTGATCTCGATCCTCCATCCCTGGTCGTCCGAGAGGTGCCAGTGAAAGACATTGAATTTATACTTAGCCATTTGGTCGATATAATTTTTAACGACCGCCTTGGAAAAAAAATGCCGGCTGACATCCAGCATCAATCCCCGCCAGGCAAAACGGGGATAATCAATAATCTGCATGGCCGGTAAAACCCCGATACCGGAAACCGGCAATAATTGCAGCAGGGTCTGTCTGCCATAGAAAAGTCCTGCAGGTTCATTGGCCTCTATCCTTACTCCGTGGACATTTATTCCTAACCGGTACCCTTCATTGCCCAGGATCGAATCCCGTTTGGCCAACCGATGAAAGGAAATCCCGGCAACGCTCCCCTTATCCCCACCAGCAACTGCCCGCCGCACTCCGGCATCAAAACGCCAGCCTGGTCCGGCCAGGGTCTTCACAGAAACCGGCACAGGAATAACGGCAATCTGTTCGGGCGTAGCGGATACGGGTCTGGAGGAAGCAAGGGTATCAGATGCAGGTACCTGTGCAAAAACAAAAGACCGGAACAGGAGGACCATCATTAATAGCTTCATAATACTAATTCTGCGTGATCACGCCCTTACTTTCATCGATGATGATTTGCGGAATGGGTGAATAATAATTCTTTGGCCGGAGGAAAGTCCTCGCCGGAAGTGCCACAGCTCCGTTGAACGGCGGCAGGGGCGATGCAAACTTTGGTTTACCGACAATGGTGTCCAGATTCACGATGCCTTTTTTATCCCAGCGCAAAAGATCCTGGAACCGCGTATTCTCGCCGCCTAGTTCTACACGGCGTTCATGGATAAGGTCATTGATCGTGGCTCCCGTGATGGCCGTCAATCCTGCTCTTTCCCTTACGGCCTTGATCTCCGCATCGCCTGAGCCCGCACCACTTGTCCGGATCTTTGCTTCTGCTACCAGTAAATAGATATCGGCCGTCCGTAACAGGGGTTGTTTAAGATCCCCATCCAGGTTGCCGGATCCATCGGGATTGTAGGCGGTATACTTACGGATACAATAACCGGTGGTCGGTGAATTACTGGGCAGCATACGACCGGTGGATTTTCCGGTCATGCCGGTGAACATCTGGTAGGCATCAGGCGCCGTAATCTCGATCAGGGCCGTCTGATAGGGAATAGAGTCGCCTACCGCGAGAATAGTAGTCCTTTTACGGATGGAATCCGCCGGTTCGAACTGACTAACGAAATTCTCGGTTGGATGATGGAAACCCCAGCCGTTCCAGGCTCTTGGGGTGAAGTAAATATTGATCGGTGAATTGTTGAAATTGTTTTTATTCCATACGGCAAACAACAGCTCCGTACTATTGTCCTGTGCGCCCAGCATAAAGTTATCGGTATATTTCGGGGCAAGCGCATAATTGGGGTCGTTGATCACCATTTCTCCATACGTGATCGCCTTATCCAGTTTTTCCCAGGTCATATAAAGTTTGGTCAGCAAACCCCAGGCAGAGCCCTTGGTAACCCTTCCTTTATCAACCGCGTCATAACTTCCGGGAAGCATATCGGCGGCTTTCAGCAGATCGGACTCGATCTGTGAGCGAACCGAATCGATGGAGGCTTTCGGAATATTATAGGCCCCGTCAAGCACATTCGCTTCGAGGATAAGCGGTACACTGCCAAAGATCTGACTCAGCACCCAATAACCGTGGGCCCGCAGAAAATAGGCTTCTCCCATGGAACGTTTGCGGATGGTTTCATCCATCACCGGAACCTTGGGAACATAAATGATCGCATTATTTGCCCGTGCGATCTGTTCATACGACCAGCTCCAGGTGGGATGCAGTTGGTAGGCAGTAGCATCGTCGGTGAACCGTTCGATGGCCCAAAGATCCGGGTGATCTCCGTCAATGGCGATATCATCGGACCGATCGTCGAATGCATACAGGTTATGGCCAACTCCTTCTTCCTGGGTAAGCACATTATAGATCCCGTTGATTCCGGTGATCACATCGTCCTGGTTACGCCAATAGGTAGCCGTCGTATACTGCCCGACCGGTTTTACATCCAGCGCATTTTTTACGCAGCCGGAGGTCATGCTTATCAGGCTGGCCATGAGCCCTCCCAGCAGGATCTTACTATATTTTGATTTACTCGGAATCATATTTTTTCTTTTAAAGGTTCTCAAAAATTCTGGACCGTCGCCGGATTCCGGCAACCGGACCGAACTTTACATGCTAAAAATTAAACGTTGCCCCAACCGTAATACTTCTGGCCGATGGGTATTGAGCCACATCCACCCCTCTTTGCCTGTTATTACCGGCCTGCGTATAGCCCAGCTCGGGAGAATAACCTTTATAACCTGTCAGCATAAATACATTATAACCGCTCACATAGATCCTTGATTCCGGGATCTGCAGGGTTCCGATCATCGTTTTAGGGAAGGTATATCCCAACGCTACTGTCTTCAGGGAAATATAATTGCCGCTCTGGATCCAGAGATCGGAGGACCTGTTATTGACGTTCAGATTGGCCTTGCTCAGGCGGGGTACGCTGTTGCTCGTCCCTGCCCCGTGCCACCTGTTCCTGGCCTCCTCATACATATTGAAGAACTGTGTGCCGTCCAATCCTACCATCCGGTCGGCATTGTACAATTTGCTGCCCGTCTGGCCGGCGAAATTGAAACTCAGATCGAAGCCTTTGTAGGCCAGGTTGCCGTGAAAACCAAAAGTGAATTTTGGATTGGGGTTTCCAAGGTTTACACGGTCTTTATCATCGATGATTCCATCTCCGTTAATATCGACGAAACGGACATCACCCGGCAGGATATTCGCCTTATTCGGATCATTGGCGATACCGGGTTCCTTATCGATATCACCCTGGGTCTGATACAGACCATTGGTTTTAAATCCGTAAAAGGAAGCGATCGGCTGGCCTTCATAGGTACGTGATGTTTCCAATGACTCACGGCCATAAAAAACAGATCCGATATAATCGGTCTTGGTACCGTACAGATGCGTAACCTTATTATTAATGAAGGAACCATTCACACCGAATGCATAACTCAGTTTTCCGGAAGTGTTTTGATAAGTGAGGTCGATCTCCACCCCGTGGTTATTCAGGATTCCCTGATTCTGGTCGGGAACACTGACATTTCCGTAGATACTGGGAGCCGCACCATAAGTTTCTACAATGGAGGCAGGCACCAGCATATCCCTGGTGTTCTTATTAAAATAGGTGACCGTTCCCGTCAGGTGATTGCCTAACAAACCGAACTCAGCACTGATATTGGTCATCTCCGCCCTTTCCCAGGTAATATTTGGATTGGAAAGACTGGTGATAAAAGAGGCATTGACAACATTGCTGGGTGCGCCAAAAGCATACTGGCCACCATTCTGCAGGATACCCAGGAATTGAAAATCGTTTACATTCTGGTTCCCCAGTTGTCCCCATCCCCCTGTCAATTTCAGATTGTTGAGGAAGGTGATATTATTCTTAAAGAAATTCTCATCCGAGATCCGCCATCCGAGAGAGAAGGCAGGGAAATAACCCCATCTTTTTCCGGGAGGGAATTTGCCGGATCCATCTGCACGCATCGTTCCCGTTAACAGGTATTTTCCTTTAAAGGAATAATTACCCCTGACAAAATAAGAAAGAAGACCGGTTGGGGTATTCGAACCTACGGAATTATCAGAGCCCCCACCCGAAAACTGATTGGCGCCGTTTCCATTGTTCAGCACGATCTGGTTAGGATCGGTATCAGTGAACCCGGTCCGCTGACCATAATAATAATACCCTTTGGATGTCTGTGCGGAATAACCGCCGGTGAAGATCAGGCTATGATCCTTGCCGAACTGCCCGTTATAGGTCAGGTAAATTTCATTGAGCAGAGAAGAATATTCCTGGTGCTGCCGTTTCAGACTGGCTAATTGTTGTACGCGGGTCTGATCGGGAGAAGCGGGATAAAATTCATACCGTTCTTCTACTTCCTGATCATAGCCGATATTTCCCCGGATCTTCAGCCCTTTCAGCAAATCGATCTCGATGTAGGCATTGGTCAGCAAATTGTTATTGGTAAGAGAAATGTCATTGGTTGTTGCCGTAAAAACGGGGTTATTGATATCCCCCTGTTCGGACTTGCCTTTTGATGATCCCCATTTACCGGTTGAATCGACAAACACGGGAATGGAAGGATTGAACCGGAGCGCACTCCAGACAAGCCCCGTCTGCGTAGAACGGGTATCAGGCGACGAACCGCTTCGTTTCGAATACAGGAAGTTCTCTCCGACCCGGATACGGTTGCTCAATTTGTGCTCCGAGTTGATTCGTGCGCTGTAACGTTTAAAATTGGAATTGATGATCAATCCTTTTTCATCATAATAGTTCGCGGAGAAACTGTAACTCGAACTGGCATTTCCTCCCCGTATAGCCAGATCCGCATTATTGGTCTTGCCCGTCCCGAACAACGCCTTTTGCCAATCGGTCCGTTGAATGGCATTGGCTTGATCGCTCCAGAAATCCACACTGGGACCGCTGGTAACTCCATCATTCGTATAGGCTTCCAGTTTGAGCGGCGCCAGATCGGGCGCCTTCAACAGGTCCAGGTATTTAACGATCTTGGAATTACCCGTATACAGATTGGCGCTAATTTTCATCTGATCCCCGAAACTTCCTTTTTTAGTGGTCACCAGCACTACGCCATTAGCGGCACGGGTTCCATAAATAGCGGAGGACGAGGCGTCCTTTAAAATTTCGATAGAGGCGATATCATTCGGATTGATATCATTCAGGGTTCCTGCAGGAACGCCATCGATGACGACAAGGGGGTCGGCATTGTTAAGCGTACCCGTACCCCGGATCCGGATGGTGGGAACACTGCCGGGAGAACCATCTGCGCGGACGATATCGACGCCGGAAGCACGACCCTGGAGGGCAGTTGCGGGGTTACTGACGGGAACATTCTTCAGATCGTCACCCTTGACCGTACTGATCGTACCGGTCACATCTCTTTTGCGTTGTGTACCATAACCAACCACGACCACTTCATTAAGACCTGAAGCCCCAACGTGCAGGGTAATGGTAAGCGCAGGAGATTGACCACCTGCAACAGTAACCGTCCTTTTTTCTGATTTATAGCCTACAAAAGAGATCTCCACCTCATAGGCTCCATCGGGAATATTGAGCTGGAATTTACCTTGTTTATCCGTGACCGTACCTGTGTTCAGACTTTTGACCGTAATGGCGGCCCCTTCAACGGGATTATTGTTTTCGTCGCGAACCGTACCGCTCAGATGCGGAGGAGGAACCGGAGGAGCCGTAGAGGTCGTGTTTTTCAGTTCTTCCTTTTCCTTTACCACAATGATCTTATCCTGGACGACATAAGTAAGGGGCTGATCTTTGAAACACAGGGCCAGGATAGTTTCGACGGAGGCATTGGTGACCCGGATCGTCACCTTTTTTGCCTTGGCCAGCATGTGGCTGTTATACATAAAATTATAACCGCTTTGTTTTTGAAGGATCTCGAATATTTCCTCCAGCCGGGCATTCTTTTGATAAATAGTAACCTTTTGAGCGAGCCCGGTAGCGCTGACATGCAACGTGGCAGTTAGCAGTAAAATGGCAGTTAGACGCATAATCATTAGCATTTTGGCCGGCAATCGCCCCTTGACAGGCGTGACTTTGCCGTGTGCAGTTAGATTCATACTTTTGAGAAGTTTGGTTTAAAAATTCAGTGACCTATAGCTTTGGGCCTGTTTAAAAACCGGACTATTTTCCCGGGAGCGGCTCCAACCGCTCCCGTTTTTTTACCGGCTTATTCCTGGTGTTTATTCTCTTACGTTTTTTTTCAACGGGTTATATTTTAGGGTAATACAATAATGTTTCGGCCTTCGATCCGGAAATGTACCGTTCCCGTCAGTTCCAATGTTTGCAACAAGGCCGATACAGGTTGATTAATGGGTACGATTCCTGTATAGTCCTGATCCTTCCGGTCTGTTTGATAAATAACCTTTACATCATACCATCTTTCCACCTGCCTCATCAATTCCCTGATCGGGGCTTCTTTAAACCGGAACTGGCCGTTCTTCCAGGCGACAACCTGTTCTATATTGGCATCGGCGACCTTCAACTCATGCGATTCGTTATCGATGACCGCCTGTTTTCCGGGTTCCAGCCTTACTCCCTGCTTAGGTATTCCTCCCTCTCCGTGGTGATCTGCTCTGATACCCGCGCTGCCAGCGGGAAATACCTTGACAGCGCCTTCCAGCAAGGTGGTGCGGATATTTTGCTCGTTCGAATAAGCCATAACATTAAAATTCGTTCCCAATACCTGCACATCCATGCCTCCTCCTACCCGAACGTGAAAGGGCAATGTTGGATTTCTGGTTATTTCGAAATAAGCCTCACCTGTCAGTTCCACTGATCTTTCTTTCCCCGTAAAAGCCGTCGGGAAGCGGATCGAGGAAGAGGCATTCAGCCAGACCCGGCTTCCATCCGGAAGTACGACCTGGTACTGCCCCCCCGCAGGAGTGGCAATGGTGTTGAATAATACTTCTGCGGAACTTCTTCCATCTCCTGTGTTCTTTTCACCGGATGGCATCTTGTTTTTTGCATTATAGGCCAAGGCACCTGCATCCAGTTTAAGGATAGGTGTGCCGCCTTGTTGTGCCAGCATTCCATCTTTTGCACTATCCAGCACGATCGTCGATCCATTGGCCAGCGTCAGCAGGGCTCTTTGTCCACCCGGAGCAATATCGTTTTTATAGGGATCGGTGATCGTATGGTGCGATGCGACTGTCTTTGTTTTTCCGTTAACATAGAACCAAAAAGAGGCGCCGGTCATCGCCAGTAAAAGAAGGGCCGCAGCAACCCGTAAACGGGCCCGGGATATGAAACGGACTGTACCGGCCGGTTTAATACCGGACCATATCCTGGCCCAATCTTCCGGGGCAGGTAGGAGTGAATCCTGCTCCCGAACAAGAGATTTTTCCTGCTCATGAGCAGGATCGAGGATGATTTCTTTGAGTGCCGCGGAGCCCTGAGCAGTCTTCAGCCATTCGAACATCTCGGCGACCTCCTCCCGGGAAGCCCTGTTATTACTGTATTGGTGCAGTAAATAAGTAATCCTGTCTTTACCCATAATAAGTAGCGTAACTATTTCCTTACTATAATAGAGTCACCTCAAAAGAAAAAGGATGAGCGGGATGGAAGTTATTTTAAAACTATTTTTTTTGGGAAGCTAAAATCAACGGGCGAAAAAGAAGGGAAAATCAATGGGAGAAAAAAGAAGACAGCAACCCGGCCAGTAATAAAGCATTATTTTTCAGGTAATTCCGGATAAATTTCAGTGCGGTTCCCAGGTGGCTTTTTACGGTATGCGGAGAAAGATGCAGGCTTTCCCCAATCTCCTCATAACTTTTACCTTTATTCCGGCTCAGATCATAAATTATCTTTTTTTGAGGAGATAATTTTGCGAGCGCGCTATTCACAAAACGCTGTCCTTCAGATAGATATATCTTTTCCTCTGTCTCATTGACAGCATCCCTGGTATGCCATTGAGACAACAGGAGAATGCGGTTTTTATTGGCTTCTTTCTTTAAATGCCTGCTTATCTTATTATAAACGATCGTGTAGAGATAGGCACGGGGATCTTTGACGGAGGGAAGATTTGTCCTTCCGGTCCAGATACTGATAAATACGTCCTGGGTGATCTCTTCCGCTGCATAGGTGCTTTTCGTCCATTTAAAGGCAAGGCTGTAGACCCTCGCCCTGTAACTTTTGAACAAGCTGGAAAATGCTGCGGTATCCCCCAGGGCGATCGCTTCGAACAGCGATCTGCCATCTTTCTCATTATCGGAAAATAACACGCCCATATGAATTGGCATAGCAGTTACTAATCAGTTCGTTTTGATTCGCAAATTAAAGTTAAAAGAAATATTTTAATATTATTTTAATAAATTCAGCCCATGAACAAATTGTTAAGGCTCCCTTTCGTTCTGTTTCTTCTTTTCTTTGCCTGCGACCATCCGCAAAAAAACGATACGCTTTTCACCGAAATACCTGCTGAAACTACGCATATTGATTTCCGTAATGATATCAGGGAAAATGAGGACTATAATATCCTTACTTATGAGTACCTGTATAATGGAGGTGGCGTAGCGGTTGGAGATGTCAACGGAGATGGGCTGGCCGATATTTATTTCACCGGGAATATGACCCCCAACCGGCTTTATCTGAATAAGGGAAATTTCCAATTCGAAGATGTAAGCGAAAAAGCAGGTGTCCGTGGACGTGACAAATGGAAGACCGGGGCCGTAATGGTGGATGTGAACGGGGATGGGCTTTTGGACATCTATGTTTGTTATTCAGGTCCGGGGACCGACGCAGCAAGGGCCAACGAATTATACATCAACCAGGGCCTAAAGGACGGCGTACCCGTATTCAGGGAAAGTGCAAAAGAATATGGCCTGGATGCCCCGGGAACCTATACGACCACCGTAGCCTTCTTTGATTTCGATCATGACGGAGATCTGGATATGTTCATGGTGAACCATGCGGATATGTTCTTTAATCCTTTTTTTAATACGGACAAATTAAGGGCGCAGCGGCACCCCCGTTTCGGGAACCGGCTTTATCGTAATGACAACGGGCATTTTACAGATATCAGTGAACAGGCGCATATCGACGGGAGCGGGCTCAATTTTGGATTGAGCGTTTCTATCAGCGATGTCGATGGAGACGGATGGCCCGATATCTATGTGACCAATGACTATGACGAACGGGACTTCCTTTATCTCAATAATCATAGGGGTTCTTTCCGGGAAGTGCTCACCAGGGCGACCGGCCATATTTCCGAATTCGCGATGGGTTCGGAGATCGCCGATTACAATAATGACGGCAAACCCGATATCGTCGTGCTCGACATGCTGCCGGAAAGTAATCACCGGCAGAAATTATTGAGGGGTGCGGATAACTATGATAAATATACCCTTCGCGCGGACCATGGTTTTCATCACCAGCAAATGCGCAATACCCTTCAGTTAAACAATGGTGTAGGACCGGACAGCATTCCAAAGTTCAGTGAAGTGGGTCAGTTGGCGGGCATGTCCAATACGGATTGGAGCTGGGCTCCTCTGCTGGCCGATTTTGATAATGACGGATGGAAAGATCTTTTTATTTCCAATGGGATCCTGAGGGATATTACCAACCTGGATTTTGTAAAATATACCTCCGGATATTCCATGGGGCAGGGGGAAAAGACCGGCAATAAGGTGGAAATGTGGAAATTGGTACAGGACATGCCCTCCACCAAAATGACCAATTATTTTTTCCATAATAACCATGATCTCAGTTTTACCAATACATCTGCCGATTGGGGGCTTACCCGAAAAAGTATTAGTAACAGTGCCGTCTATGCGGATCTGAACAATGACGGCGCCCTGGACCTCGTCATCAATACCCTGAACGACGGACCGATTATTTACAGGAACAATGCTGCTGTGATGCACAAGGGCCATTATCTCCGTCTTCGTTTCGAAGGGGACAAACCGAACACGTTCGGGATCGGCGCCAAGGTTATCGTACAAACAACCGCAGGCAAACAATACCAGGAACAATATCTTTCCCGTGGATTTCAATCTTCGGTTGATCCGGTCATGCATATCGGGTGCGGAATCGATTCAATGATCCAATCCCTGACCGTGATCTGGACAACAGGAAATAGATCGGTAATGGAAAACTTCCGGGCCGATACCCTCCTTACCCTTTTTGAAAAAGCCGCTTTACCTCCAGCGTCCCCATCCATTTTATCCAATACATTCAATTCTGCCATTACAAAACCCCAACTGGCCCATCCTGTCTATTCGGACATCACGAAAAATTCCGGCGTCAGTTATGTGCATAAAGGCAGCAATTTTGTAGATTTTAAGATCTCCCCTCTTCTTCCCTACCAGGTATCCCGGGTCGGTCCCTGTCTGGCTAAAGGCGATGTAAATGGAGATGGGCTGGAAGACCTCTTTATCGGAGGCACTAACGGTCAGGAGAGTGCGCTTTATCTCCAGACGGCGGATGGCAACTTCCACATCGCCGGCTCACAACCCTGGAACCAGGATAAGGAGCATGCCAATACGAGTGCCTTATTCTTCGATGCGGATGGAGATGGTGATCAGGATCTTTACCTGGTGAGCGGAGGCGCAGACTATCCACAGGGCAGCAAGAATTACCAGGACCGCTTTTTCGAAAACGATGGCAAGGGCAATTTCACTTTTCTGCCAGGTGCCCTTCCGGCAGAGACCGTCAGCGGTGGCTGTGTTCGCGCTGCCGATTATAATAAAGATGGAAAACCCGATCTTTTTGTAGGCGGCAAAATCAGTCCCGGTTTGTTTCCCAAAGCGCCTGAAAGTTTTTTACTCAAAAACAACAGCACACCGGGTCATATCCGTTTTGAAAAGGATGCAGACCAGCGGGACAGCACCCTCGGCTCTCCCGGCATGGTCTCGGACGCTTGCTGGATAGATCTGAATAAAGACGGATGGCCAGACCTGGTGGTCGTTGGCGCTTTTATGCCTGTTACCCTATTCGAGAACAGGAAGGGCAAGCTGGTTAATCAGACCGCTGCCAATGGCCTTTCCCATTCCGAAGGTTGGTGGACCTGCCTGTCCGCACTGGACGTTGACGGAGACGGCGATACCGATCTGGTTATCGGCAATATGGGCACCAATAATCAATTCCGGGCCTCGGAAAAAGAACCTTTGCAGATCTATTATGGGGATTTCAGCGGCAATGGCACTTTCGACCCGCTCCTCACCTATTATATACAAGGCAAAAGTTATCCCTATGCCTCCCGTGATGAATTGTTCCGGGAACTCCCGGCCCAGCAAAAAAAATTCTCCCGTTACGCCGATTATGCGGATGCTCAAATAGAAGATCTCCTGACACCCGACCAGCTTGCCAGGGCAAGTATCGGCAATGTCCGGATCCTGTCGTCCATCTGTTTGCATAATGAAGGTAACCGCAAATGGACGATCCTCCCCCTCCCCAATTATGCACAGATCAGCATGATCAATGGGATCGTGCCTGAACCGGGGTCCGCGGGAACAGGAAATCTAATTCTTGCGGGAAATTTTTACCCGTTTCGCGCTCAGCTTGGGCCATTGGATGCGGGTATGGGCCTGATCCTTGAATATGGCGGGAAAGGAAACGGCAAGGGAGAATTCACTCCACTTACCTATGAACAAACCGGGCTTTACATCCCAGGAGATACCCGCAGCCTGATCGGTCTGAAAGGTGGCAAACATCAATTCCTGGTAGCGGCAGGTTATAATGGTCCTGTACAGGTGCTAAGGAAATAAAATATTATTATAAATATAAAACTACCCCCTATAATTTAACCAGTTTAAATCCATCTCTTTTCGTTCCGTCATTGATCCTTGCAAAATAGATACCTCTTGACAGTTGGGAAAGATCTTCCTGAAAAAGGTTAGCCGTGATCCGGAAAGACAGGACCTTTTGGCCGGTAAGATTATAAATTTCCAGGAGGGATCCGGCATGGGAAGGTTCGGTAATGGTCACCGATACGGTGTTGATAACCGGATTGGGATAAATGTGGAAACCCGCTCCGTTTTCGCCGTCTCCGGAAGCAGTAGGATCGGGCTCCGGAGGATTGGGATTTGGAATGGCAACTGCAGTAAGAGCGGTGGAAGAAAGCAGGGGCCGGCGGAAACCTCCTTCTGCGAACAGTGCCTGCATCCGGCTACGTTGGCCAGAGGTGAACATATGCATACCGATGTCATCGGTAAAATCCATATAATTCATATACATATTACCATAACTTCCGTTGCCGCAGGAAACGATAATACCACTGGGGTTTCCGGAACTGGAATTCTGTTGTTGCGGGGTATCATCCACCTGGTCGTTTCCACAGGAAGCATCACCCCAGATATGGATCAGGTTTAACCAATGACCGATCTCATGGGTAGCCGTCCGTCCCAGGTTAAAGGGAGCAAAAGCTGTTCCCATCGTTCCGAAAGCAGTAAAGCGGATCGTGACCCCGTCCGTTCCTTTGGTGCAGCCCACAGGGCTTGCATATCCAAGGATACCCTGGCTCAGGTTACCCACCCAGATATTCAGGTAACTATCCCTGTCCCAGGCATCGTCTCCGCCTTTCGACGTGAGCTTAATGGCATCATTGACCGAAAAGGCCTGTACATTGGTATGTTTATGTATAATTCCTGTAGTGGCATATCCATTCTGGTCCACCCTGGCCAGTTCGAACCGGATACCGCAATCGGCAGCCAGTGAACTAAAATAAGCGGGGATCTGAAGCGTATCCGGATTTAGTTTCCGGTAATCCCTGTTGAGTACGTCTATCTGGGATCTAACCTGTGCGTCAGTTATATTCTGATTGGATGAGTTATAGAGGACATGTACTACAACGGGAATCGTGATCACATTATTATTACCTTGTGAAGTCCCGTGGTCGATCCCGGTAACGGCAACAGATGGTCTTTGCAATTGACGGCGGGTAAAACTTTCGATTTCCTGTAAACGGATAGCAAGGCCCGGGGTGTTACGGATCAGGTCCTCCTTATATTGGGATGAACGACAGTCGGCCTGAGCAATCGTTCCCAGATGAGCTATTAATAAAAATACCGTTAAGGGTAGAAAAATTTTCATGAAACCTGTTTTAAGGGGCTTTCATGGGAGGGATTGGACGACAGGTAACCAGAAATACTAAACTATCGCTTGGACAAATTCTAGGTGGATAAATATTGCAGCAAACCCGGCAAAGACTGAAAGAATCCAAAAGTGCTTTTAGCGGCGCTTTAGCTTTCAGCATTTCGACGTTTGTACCCTGGTGGTAACAAAACAGGTGACGGATTGCGGGCATGGCAATAGGTTCTTAGAGGAGATTGGCAGGCTAATCAAGGAAGGATATTATACGGTAAACTGGTTTAGAATACACCCGTCCGAAGGACATTAAGGCAGAAAGGGGGGCGGTAGGGTTGGTATTCAGATAATAAGCACTGTAAAAGAACACATTTTTTACCTGAAATGCAAGTTTTTAGAAGAAATTTTGCATTTCCCCACTCATATTGAAGAGGCTGAAGTGTAAATTTGTCCCTTATCGGTTTATCTATGAATTATAAGAGCAGGTTTCTTCTATTCGCTGGTTTTCTCTTGACTTTTTTCATATCCTGTACCAATTCGGACCGCTCAGGGAACGGTGGAGATAATACAAGTACCGGAACGGCCGGCGACAATACCCCTCCCCTTATCAATTTCAGCGTCATGCAGGCAATGCCTCACGATACATCCTCTTTTACCGAAGGGTTGTTGTTCCATGAAGGCCAGTTATATGAAAGCACCGGAACAGAGCCTTCCATGCCGGAAAGCCGCAGATCTTTATTCGGGGTACTGAACCTCAAAACGGGAGCCATCGACAAAAAGGTCGAACTGGACAGGAATAAATATTTCGGGGAAGGGATTGCCTTTCTGAAGGGCAAAGTGTACCAGTTAACCTACACCACAAAAGTTGGTTTTATCTATGATGCCCATACTTTCAAAAAGATAGGAGAGTTTAACTTTCCCAGCAAAGAAGGCTGGGGAATGACCACTGATGGCAATTCCCTGATCATGAGCGACGGCTCGAGTAATATTAGCTGGCTGGATCCCAATACCTTCCGCCTGATCAAGGTTCTCGGTGTGACGGACAACAACGGCCCCGTGAGCAATATCAATGAACTGGAGCTGATCAAAGGATCCCTGTATGCCAATGTATGGCAAACCAATTATATCCTGAAGATCGATACATCCAGCGGCAAAGTGACCGGGCGTTTGGACCTGACTTCCCTGGTAAATGAGGTAAAGAACAAATACCCTTCCAGCGATGTCCTCAATGGAATTGCCTATGACTCCACTGCCGGAAAAGTATATGTCACCGGGAAATTATGGCCGAACCTTTACGAAATCAAATTTCCGTATTAAGCTGCCGCGCCATTTTCAAAAAATCGCAGTTTCGCCGCTCCTTTACTTTCCCTTACTTTCCAGGAATCAGCTTTTAAATTATTGATTTTCAGCATTTTAACGATGTGGTTCTAAAGAATAAAATTGTTAAAAATAATCAAAATTGATTATACTTTTTAGATTATATAAAATTGATTACTTTTGAGATATGAATTCGTTTCAATATCTCAAAGGTATTCACCCGGGAATTGTCCTTGAAAGTGAATTAAAAAAGAGAAAAATCTCCAAAGGTCGATTTGCTCTTTCTATCGGTGAATATCCACAGATATTGGGAGCAATTACCAAAGGGAAACGCAGAATGAACACCTCACTTGCCATTCGGATAGAAAATGCTTTTGGAATGGAAGAAGGTTTTTTTATGACGCTCCAGGTCTTCTATGACATCAAACAAGAAAGGCAAAAGGAACAATCATCTGACATTCCTAATATAAAACAATTTCGCCCCGCTCTTTTCTGGGATACCAAAATGGAGCAAATTAACTGGATAAAACAAAAAAGGGCAGTAATTGAAAGAGTATTGGGACGCGGTACATTATCTGAAAAAAAAGAGCTCTTGCGGTTTTATGGAAAAACTGAGGTAAAACGCATCGCAAAATCTATAAAAGAAACAATCATCTGAATACCATTCATTGGAATACCGTAACCGAACCTCTTCGCAACTCCCTTGAGTTGTTAATGAATGAGCCACTTTTCGAGCCTTTTCGTCTCGTTGGGGGTACTTCGCTAAGCCTCCAGCTCGGGCACCGATTGTCAGTAGATGTGGACCTATTTACTGATGCAAAATATGGCTCTCTGGATTTTCATGCATTGGACGCCTTCCTTCGCTCTAAATACAAATACGTTAGTAAGCCAACGCCAGGAATTGTCGGAATGGGGCGTTCTTACATTCTGGGAGATAACCCACAAGAAGCGGTCAAACTCGACCTGTACTATACAGATCCATTCATAAGGGACATTAAAAAAGCTGATGTTATTCGTCTTGCCTCTTTAGAAGAGATAACTGCTATGAAATTGGATGTAGTTCAACGGAGAGGGAGAAAAAAAGACTTTTGGGACTTGCACATCTTAATGGATCAATTTTCCTTAACGGAAATGCTTTCATTGCATAAGGAACGCTATCCCTATTCCCATGATGAAAATTTAATCATAAACCATTTTACTGACTTTTCTCTGGCCGATGAGGATTTTGACCCAATCTGCCTTTTAGGAAAACACTGGGAGATTATCAAATCAGAAATAGCAGAAATAGTTTAATCGTTCTTCTCATCTCTTTTAAAAATAGAATCTTAATTTAATGGCCTACACAGGCACCTCGCCGGCATACCTATAAAGCTGCCAGAAGCATCAAAGAAAGTCTATTTCCCCACCACATAAATCAACGAGCTGCACTTCGCTTTATCCACGAATGCCTTCAGGTTCGAAATAGCCCCTGTAAAAAAGGCCTTCACCAGGTTACCTTTGCCAGTCTTATACTTTTCACTCAGCATGCTGATATAAAAACTATCGTACCACATAGGGCGGCTCCCCAGCAATTGGAGGTCATGCAATTCCAGCAGCTGCTCCATCGAGGCGGGAGAAAAATGGTAAAGATGACGGGGTACATCGTAGGCAGCCCAGGCTCCTTTGTATACGCGGGCATCGAAGGACATATAATTGGGAACCGCGATAAAAATGGTTCCTTTCCGTTTGATCAGCCGTTTCAGTTGATCCAGGTAGGGATGGAGATCGTGTACATGCTCCAGAACATGCCAGAGCGTGATGATATCAAAACTTTCAGAAGGGAGAGAATACAGTTTTTCTATGGGATAAAGTTGTATTTGGTTAAGGGACATTGCTCTTTTCCGGGTGTCTTCGTCGGGTTCCAGACCAGTAACGGACCAGCCGTTTTCTATCATATGAGCGGCAAAGGCCCCGGTTCCGGCGCCGATATCCAGCAAGGCACCCTTTTTAAGACGAGTGGCGGATTGGATCAACCGATACTTATTGCCCAGGGTATGTTTGCGTACCATGTGGTAAAGACTGTTCACCAGTCCTTTATTGGTATCGGTGTGAGAGATATAATCGTCCGAGCGGTAGTACCGTCCGATCGAGGACGCATCCGGGACATCCTGCGTGAACCGCAGCAGGCAATTATCGCAGGAAAGGATCTCGAATTTTTTATGGGAAACAGTATAATCAGTTGCGCTCAGGGCAGTTTGCAGATCGGTCGAGCCACAAGAGGGACAGCTATCATAATGTATCAGTAATTCTTCAGCCATTGTTGAATTTCAGGGAGTTTTGTAAGCAGGATCCTTTACATCTTTAATTGATTACCCCAGGTCCAGCCATTCGAATAGAAATGCCAGCCCAGGATAGCAATAGCCAATAAACCAATAATCAGGGCGGCCAGCTTCCAGGATAGTTTCTTATTTCCGGAAGCTTCCTCATGCAACCATTCGTTCATTTCGAAATTAGTCTTTTCCTGGTCGCCTACCAGCAGGGTATGCTGGGCATTCTGGCGATTGACGCGAAGTGCCGGGGTCGGGGTCATAAAAAGCCCATTGTCTGCGATAGGTTCGAAGATCACGTTACCCGTATTATCTTTTTTAAGGATCCCCACTCCTTCCCAGTCTACCTGGTCTTCCGTGCGGATCCTGTTTCGCAATTCAAAAGAAAATTCATTATACCATTTGATAGCTTCGAAATCCAGGATATTCCGTTGGGTCGCTATAAAAGAGAAAAACTCTCTGTCAGGCGCGTCAAAATACTTATCGAAACGGAATTGGTATACAGGTGGAAGGATAGTGCGTTCCGCAACATCCACGTTAGCAGAATGGGTTTCCAGGTAAATGGAACCCAAACCGGGGATACTGATACTTCTATGTTGGAACAAATAGGCGTTCAATACAGAAAACATGCCTCAAATCTATTAAAAAAAACCTTATTTCCCGCCGAAAGAAAATACGATCCCGCCCAGGACATTAAATCCATAGACCTGGTATTGGTGCCAGCGTTCATATTTCTTATTGAAAATATTGTTCATTTGTACCCAAAGGTTCAGTTGCCGGGTGATCTTGAACTCGACTCCAGCATTCAGATCAAGGGCGCCATCTCCTTTAAAGGAGGCTCCGTTGGTGGCCCTGTATTGGGCTCCGTCAAAGGCAAAAAGGTCCAGTTTTGCCCAGAAATCCTTAAAGGCCTGCCATTTAAAGGCGGCGTTCAGCTCTACCGGGAGCAGTCCCCAGGGTTTGGGTTCGGTCTGTAATTTATTGTACTGGTTAAAATTAACGCTCGCCGTGGCGCTGAACTGTTCACCCTGCATATAACTTATTTCCCCATGAATCTGAAACACATCCATGGAGCTTTCGTACCGGACCAGGAACTGTTTGCCGCCATTCAGGGTATCGTTTACGAAAAGAGGCGTGTTCTTATATTGCAGGAATCCAACCTTACCCGAATAGGAAAAATGATTATCCAGGGATCCCTTTAAACCTACATACCGTTCCTGTATCCGGGTATTCAGCAGCATGCCGGGTTGGGCCAGCCACGGATTGATCGATTCGAAACGTTGATAGGAGCCCTTGTCATAATAGCCGATCCAGCCAAGTTGAACGCCAAAACGCTGGTCGGAAGTAGAAATATTCGCTATGAAATTGGGTAATAGGTGAAAATCCTTATTATCCCAGGAAGGCGCGACAGAAGCCTGAAGGAACAGGTTCTGGGTCTTGACCAGGAAGGCCGGTGTCACCCAATAAACGTTATTCTGAATGGAAGGCACGCTGCTCACTTTATAATTGGTAAGATCAGCCGTGAAACCCAGATCGAAAGCATATTCCTTTCCAAAGGTTTTTTCAAGGGGAAGATTCAGGACAGCATTCGATTCGGTTGCTTTGGGGTTATGGTTGTCCGCAAAAACGGATACTTTGATATTGGGATGATAAAGCAAGCCGAATTCAGTAGGCTCGATATTGCGCAGACTGAGCCTGCCTTCATAAGTCTGGAAAGTCTGTTTGAGATCTTCTTTTGAATAGTTGAGCGTATCGGGCCGGTACCCGTAAAGAGAATAACCGTCATTCTTAAATCCGATACTGCCATTCCATTCCAGGTTATTTGCTGTCTTTACGGTTCCAACCAGTTTCACATCCGTAAGACTGTTGGTTTGATAAGAAAGATTACCCTTGGAATTCAATTGATTGGCAAATACATTGAAGAAGGTGTTTTTCCCATCCCCAAAACTAAAACCGGTCCGGATATATGGAATATGCACATTTCCAAAGCCGACCTTTACCCAGTTATAGTTCTCCCAGGGTGCCAGGGTATCTGCCCGTATGGCGACCGGTTTCATTTCCCCGGGCTGGTAGCTCAGGAACAGGTATTGGGCAGGGATGGAATAACTAAGTCTGGGCTTAGACGTATCAGTAATGGGTGGTGCAGCATTAAAATTAATTTTGACTGCTTCCCTGAGTACCGGCTTAAAGGCTGAAGTGATTTCGATGGTTCTGCGTTTGGTCGTATCCTGTGCCCTGGTAGAAATACCGGAATGCAGGAGCAGGACGAACAAACCCAACCTGAACGAACCTTGTATTATATTTTTTTCAGACATACTTTACGCTTCAATATTTTTTCGACTCTACTATTTTTATACTTTCCCTTATTTATAATGTCTTTCATTCCCCCTTTAGGGGGTTACCTTACTCCCCTTCATTTCCTCCGCTTTTACCTCTTCGAGCTTTTGTTGAGCCTGCTTACGCAACTCTTCCGATTTCGCATTATCGATGATACTCTGGAAGGTAGCCTTGGCATTAAAAAGATCTTTCTCCTTAAAATAAATATCTCCTAACAACAGGTAGGCCTTCGTGACCCAGACTTCGTAGGATCCGGATTTGTTGATCACTTCGAAGGAGGACTTTTCGGCATCCTTGAGTTGATTTTGCTCGACCAGACAGGCAGCGACCTCATACCTGGCTTCGGCCCCATAAGCAGATTTGCTGAGTGATGCCGCTGTTCTGAAATACTGAAGGGCCGTCTCGCATTTTCCGGCGACCTGGTAAGACTTGGCGATTGCCATATTCGCCAGAACCTTATCATCCGTACTTACCCCTTTTTGAGTAAGCAGACCTTTGGCATTCTCTACGGCAATGGGCCATTCCTCCAATTGGTACTGGCTGCGCAAAAGGCCCCGCATGGCTTCCATCTTATTCTCCTGGGAAGAGGCAAAATCCTTCAGTTTACCGAAATATTTTTCAGCCTTGGTATAATTTTTCAATTCGAAAAAATTCAGGCGGGCGGCCTGCAGCAGGGATTTCTCTCCGAATTTGTTCGGCGCTTTATCGGCAACCGCTTCATAACCGCCTGCGGCCTTTGCCCAATCTTTTCTCGAGAAATAAATTTCACTCTTATAATAGCTGGCTTCCAGGGAAAATTTTCCATCCGGGAATTTGGACAGATAGTCTTCGAACTTCTGGCTGGCAACCACGAAATTTCCGTTATTGAACTGAACCTCGGCTTCCGAATAGGCCAGCTGATCTTCCTGGCTGGCGCTTACTTCCACACCCATCGATTTGGCAAAATTCACATACTCGCTGCTTCTTCCTTCCTCTACATAAATGGTCTTGGCATTATCGAGGGCATCCTGTGCTTCGGGTGAATTGGGGAACAGTTTTAACAGGGAGTCATATTGGTTCAGGGCCTCTTTATTATTATCGAGGTTATACCAGGCGATCCCGGATTGCAGATAGGCCCGTGGTTTCAGCGCATCTGCCCCGGAACCGCGAAGAACGTTCTTCAGATAAGGCAGCGCCTCTTTATACTGTTCGGCGGCGAGGTAAGTACCGGCGATCTCCATATTGGCATCGGGAGCCAGGCTGGAAGAGGGAAATTTTCGATTGACGGAATTCAGCAAATTGATCTTTTCCTTTCCGTTATTCACCCCGGCGATCATTGCTTTTTGGAAGGTGGCATAATCACTGGAAGGCCAGGAAAGATCCAATACTTTATTATACATGGCCAGTGCAGTCTTGAAATCACGGTTCATATAATAACAATCCGCGTTTCGGATATAAGCATCCTGTTCCATGGGGGATGAACTGATCTTCGGGGTACCGGCGACCTGTTCGAAAAAACCCTGCGCCTGGCGGTAATTTTCCTTTTTAAGAAAACAATACCCCAGATTATATTTGGCATTCACCGGGTTGACCTCGCCATTACTATTACCGCTCTTCAGGTAATCGGTATAATAATGGACTGCATCATCGAGCTTATTCAACCGGAAAGAGATCTCCCCTTTCCAGAATTGTATATAGGGAAGGACCGATGCATTGTATGGATTCTTTAATGCCTTATCCAGTAATTCGTTCGCACTGATCAACAAACCGTCATTGACCATTTCTGTTGCCCGTCCATAAAGGATCCGGGGATAGAGCCGCTGGCTGGCCTCTGAAGGGTGGTCCAGGCTATCGATCAGGGCTAAAGCATCCTTATAATTATTTGTTTTGGCCAGTACGGTGACAAGTATTTCCCTGGCTTCTTTATTGTAAGTGGAAGCGGGGTATTGCTGAAGGAAATCCTGTAATTCGGATAAGGCGATATCCTGGTAGCCTAATTCAAAGGAAAGTTTGGCATAATTGAAACGGGAGATCTCTTTTTGCGCCGGATTGCTGCTGTTGGAAGAACAGAATAGAAAAGCATTGCGGGCATTGGCTTTCTGCCCGGTCCGCAGGTAGGCATCTCCGAGCAGGTACATGGAATTCTGTGCCAGGGAATCCTCTTTGCCACCCAGCTGTTTGAAACCGGCGATCGACTTGTTCCAGTTCTGGGTCTGGTAATAACAATAAGAAAGCTCGTAAAGATCTTCCCGGGTAACCTTTTTGGATTGATTGACATATTGCTCCAGGTAAGGAAGAGCTTTGGCAAAATCCTGTTTTTCATAATAGCCGTGACCAGCCAGTTGCCGGAGCTCCAGATCGTAATACTGGTTACCTTTTTTGAGACGGGCCTCTGCATACTCGATGGCCTTGTCTTTTTGTCCCTGTACCAGGTAAATATTGGCTACATAATAGGGAACGACCTTTTCATACCTGGGATCATTCTCTACCACTTTGAAGGCCGTGAGGGCTTCGCCATACTTCTTTTGGTAAAAGCAGATAAACCCATAGTAGTAATTGGCGTCCACATAATTCGGGTCCTTCGGTAACTGACGTATGGCATTGAATAAAGGCAAAGCCTTATCGAACTGTTGTTGGGTAAAATAGCCGTACCCCTGGTGAAACTTCAGGTCCGCTATATCCCGGTTGCTCAGATTATCGATATCCGCACTTTCATAAAGACGGGCGGCACCTGCATAATCTTTTTGCCGGAAATAAAACTCAGCCAGGTGAAAACTCATCATCCCTACCCGGCCGGCGCTCTTCTCCAGGGCAATATAATCCTGTGCGGCGCCCACGACTCCTTTGTCGTTTTGTTTCAGGGCGCAAACCAGGTAATAATATTTTATGTCCTGGTATTCAATGTCGTTATTGCTCCGGTCCGTCTCCCGCAGAGAATATTTCAGATCCCTGAAAATGGGATAGGCAAGGCTATAATATTCGTTCTGGAAGAATTCCCTGGCCTGTTTGAAACTGGCTTGCGGGTCGTCAAAATATTTGGTCTGCTGAGCAATTGACGATGAGCTAAGAAGAATGACGAAAAAAAACAATACAGTATACTTCACGTGAAAATTATTTGATTTTCTAAGAACGCCGCCGGGCGTTCCGTCCGTTTCGGACCATATAATTTACGGGCTAAAGTTTCTACTTATTTTACCTTCTACCAAACATCGTTCCAAACACCTGTGGATAAGTAGGCCACAGGCCTACTGCCCGAAGGGCCATTATTAGACCCGGGCCCTACGGCCTACCGGGCCTTAGGCCCGCTCCCGACCGCTATCAACGCACCCCCTCGCCCCCCTCTCGCACCCCCACGCTGTTAAGTCTATTGGAAACGTTAATTTTTTTTTAACAGGCGCAGACCCCATATCTTCGGCCAAAATTCCCATTGCATGAAGAAGTTTTTGTCCACCGGGTATGCCGAATCCGGGTTTAACCTGGCCACCCTTTTCCTCCGTCTGACTTTCGGGCTGTTGCTTTGTATCGATCATGGATTTCCTAAACTGATGCATTTCAGCAATCAGCAAGCCATTTTCTTCGACCCTTTCCATATTGGTCACCGTTGGTCCCTGATCCTTGTCCTTTTTGCAGAGATATTCTGCGCCTTGCTGCTGGTATTGGGATTATTCACCCGGGTAGCTGCCCTGGTGCTGGTGATCAACCTGGCTGTAGCGGCTATTCTGTTCCATAAAGGGCAATCTATAACCGAACACGAGCCGGCCTTGTTATACCTGGCTGGTTTTTTCTCGATCCTGCTGCTTGGTCCCGGAAGGATAAGCGTAGATGGGATGATGGGGAAATAGGTCCCCCCAACCCCCTAAAGGGGGAGTTTGGGAAGAGATTAAGTGTAAATACAGGGAGATAATTTTAATAGATTCCGATATGTTCACCCATGAAATGAAGATCCGGGTACGTTATGCCGAAACAGACCAGATGAATGTGGTCTATCATGGTAATTATGCGCAATACTTCGAAGTTGGGCGGGTTGAATCGATCCGCCAGTTAGGATTAAGCTACAAGGATATGGAGGCCATGGGGGTTATCATGCCCGTCATTGAATGGACAGCCAAATACCTCCGGCCTGCCCATTACGATGACCTGCTGACCGTAAAAACTACCCTGAAGGAGTTGCGGGCAGACTATCGCATCGAATTCCACCAGGACGTGTACAATGAAGAGGGAAAGTTATTGACAGTCGGAAAGGTTCGCCTTTATTTTCTGAAGGCCAAAAGCATGGAAAAGACAACCATGCCCGAAGAACTGAGAAAAAAGCTGGCGCCCTTTTTTCAGACCCTGGCATGATCGGGCCTCCAGTTCCTGATCTCATTTTTAATCTCATCGTTCGTCAGGGCCTCGTCGATCGCTCTTTTCGCAAGACCTGCCATTTCCTCGTCACTGGCAAAACGAAGGGCGATGATCTGGCGCATGGTTAGTTGTTTATCCAGTGGTTTGCCGGTAAGGGTAAAATGACGCAGGTTTTCCTCTGCCCGAATCGCCCTGTCCTGGGCGCGGAGGGGAAAATACCGGCCATGGAAGTACAGGCTTAAAAGGACCAGGGAGACCAGCACCAATAAAGCAGCACAAAAAAGATCCTCATGGGATGTGCGCAGGAGATTAAACAGATTAACCAGGGATCCGGCCAACAGGGCGAGAATGGCGGGCAAGGTAACTCCATGATAAAGGACAACGGTTCGTCGGTGATTGCGGTAGTTTTGGATGCGCATAGTTTAAGGTTTGGGGTATTTGTTAGTGGTATGGGGTATAACTTTCTTAAATTTAACCATTTTTTTCACCCGGAGAAATGGTTCCCGGTAATATATTCGGTCATACATTAACCGTATCATCCACTTTCCCTTAACCATAAACTTCAATACCTTTGCCCCGGAAAAATAAAGCACTATGGTCCTTACCACTATCATTACGATCGGAGATGAATTGCTAATCGGGCAGGTACTCGATACGAACAGCGCCTGGATGGCGCAGGAACTAAATAAGATTGGCGTTTGGGTAAGACGCCGGGTAGCCGTGGGGGATGTTTGGTCGGGTATCTGGGATACGCTTGATCAGGAATCACAGCAGGCGGAGATCATCCTGATCACAGGCGGATTGGGGCCGACGGCGGATGACATCACCAAACCGCTGCTCAATGATTATTTTGGAGGTAAGATGGTGGTGGACGAAGGTGCACTGGCCAACGTCAAACATATTTTTGAGAAGGTCATCCAGCGTCCGATGATCGAACGTAACCTGAAACAAGCGGAAGTACCGGATGTATGTACGGTCATCCCTAATAAACGGGGAACTGCTCCGGGTATGTGGTTCGAGAAAGACGGTAAGATCTTTGTATCCATGCCGGGGGTGCCGCATGAGATGAAGGGGATGATGACCGATTACGTACTACCCGAATTGCAGCGGC
The DNA here is from genome assembly GCF_054461575.1 of Flavitalea flava. NCBI lineage: Bacteria > Pseudomonadati > Bacteroidota > Chitinophagia > Chitinophagales > Chitinophagaceae > Flavitalea > Flavitalea flava. Next base: position 914 of record NZ_JBTLQH010000021.1, on the reverse strand, counting down.
GTTTTAAACTGCCCTTTATCGCCCACCGAACCTTGCTGCTGGCAGGTATCGGAGAGTCTTATCTTGCGGAACATATACAATCCTTTGAAACGGCCCTTCCTGCTCATATCAAATTGGCCTATCTGCCAAATTATGGTATGCTGCGCCTCCGGCTGACGGCAATGGGATCCGATAAGGAAATGACGACCAGGGAATTGGAGGAGCAGTTCGAAACCCTTAAGGTACAGGTAACAGAATGGCTGGTGATCGATCAGGATCTGACCATCCAGCAGGCGCTGGGGCAGCTGCTTAAGGAGAAAGGAAGAACCGTGGGGACCGCGGAAAGTTGTACGGGAGGATATATCGCCCATTTATTTACGGCTATCCCTGGTTCCAGCCATTATTATAAAGGCAGTGTGGTCAGTTATGACAATGAGGTAAAGGAAAAGGTATTAAAAGTCGGGGCGGATACTATTGCCCGTGTAGGGGCCGTTAGTGAGGAGACCGTGCGGCAAATGGTGGAAGGCGCCTTGTCTGTATTGAACACCGACTATGTGGTTGCCACTTCCGGTATAATGGGGCCGGATGGAGGATCAACCGATAAACCGGTGGGTACAGTGTGGATAGCTGTTGGAAACCATCGAAATATCATCGCTCAAAAATTCTTTTTCAGGTTCGACAGACAGCGAAACATTGAATTAACTGCAACAAATGCCTTGAATCTCTTGAGAAAATTTATCTTGTCGGATACCTAATTTATTGAATTCAACCGTTTAAGAGGAAATAATTACCTTTACACCCAAAATCTAACAACCATTATGCCTCTTGTTGACCTGGTAATGCCAAAGATGGGGGAAAGTATCATGGAAGCCACTATTCTGAAATGGCACAAACAACCCGGCGATGCCGTTAAGCAAGATGAGACTATATTAGAG
>NZ_JBTLQH010000020.1:0-126642 GCF_054461575.1 Flavitalea flava | reverse complement strand
TTTTCTCTGCATCATTGTTGCCGAAAACACTGTAGTCTTAGTTGCCGAAAACGCTGTAGTTGTAATTGCCGATCACATCAATTAATTCGCTTATGTTATCATAGGTGTATAGTTGTAGCCGGGTGAGGCAGGTAAGGCACTGATTGATTTCGAACTTTTTAAAAAGCACCTATCTGCAAAAAAAGGCACTACATTCCATTCCAAATTACAAATGATGGGAATGGTCATCCAAAAATTGCCTCATTTTCATAAAATCGTCCTCCGAAAAGTTCGAACATTGTCCCCAACGCCACGCAAGTCAATTATCCGCAAGAAGTTGCCAATTTCAGCAATTTTGGGAAGCGGATTCCATGGTAAAGCCTTCAGGTTCGTTTGAACTGGAGGCTTTTTTTATTACAAATGTCATCCCCAACCGTAGCTAAAAAAGGGGTAGCTTACGCTATATAGGGGCGAAAGGTGTCCTCTTCCTCCGTATCGGTCAAAATGGGAAGAATTTCGTTGACTTATGCTTAATTTTTGCTATTTTTCACTGTATGAAAACCATAATAACAGTCATACTTTCATCTTTTTTTCTCCTGAATACAAAGGCCCAGATGCCACAGGACACAGGATATTATTTGAACAGCCCAACAATTTCGAAAGCTGCGAAAGACTATTATCAAGGCAAATACAAAGCGACGGATGATGCAAGAACACTTTCCATCCTTGATAGCCTCAAAACTCATAACAATTTAGCTAGTTTTAAGGATGGTATTGTATCAATCAAAGCTCCCAAGGTATCTGGGAGCAATTTCTTAACATAGCCCTGATCCACAGGATTTGTCAAACGCATAGCAATAAAATTATTGCACTGAGAAAATATTGTTTCTGAAATCTCAGATACTTCAGAATTTGTGCCTGTTTCTTCTCCTTTGCCAATGCCATGTTGTGTGGTGCTTTTTGTCACCAAGGGCCTTCTTCGCTTTCGTCCTTTATGTCATTGTTGAAAAACCTTCCAGTTGGCGCATTTTTGTCCGTCAGAGTATGCTTAATTATAAAAGTTGCTGCACTTTCTACTGTTCCAGGCCCATTAAACCGATTGAAATCTGTTGCAGTACAACCGGGATCAACAGCGTTTACTTTGAAAGGTAAATCTTTAAGTTCATAAGCTAGTAAAACAGTATATGAGTTTAACGCAGCTTTTGAGGATACATAGCTTGCCATTTTAAAAGGATAGTATTTCCAATTTGGATAACTATGTAGGGATAAAGATGCAAGACCACTGGTAACATTGCATATTCGTGGATTTTCAGAATTTTTGAGTAATTCCAAAAAAATTTGTGTGACATTAATCGCTCCAAAAAAGTTAGTATTAAATACCTCTTGAATATCGTGAATAAGAGTTGCAAAAAAGCTCATATCTTCGACTCAGTCAACGTTATGAATATTCGTGCAAATTAAGGAGCGCCAAATGAATAATTCTACTAGTAAGGAAGAGCAAAACCTACAATTCTTTTGGGGTTATCATCTCGCATTTGAAACGGTAACAAAGAGAAGAAATTGGCGTAATATTTTTGCTTTATGGCGTTCTGCAGCTTTCAACGGACATAAGCGTGCGCAATTCTATCTTGGTACTTGCTAGGACAATGGGTTAGGGATAAAGAAAGATATTGGTCAGGCTTATAAATGGTATCTGGAGGCTGCAAAGGAAGGGCATATTGAAGCCCAATATAACATCGGATATTTTTTCAGAGAGGGCGAACTTGTAAAACAGAATTTTAAAACGGCGGTAAAATGGTTCACTCTTGCAGCGTTGAAAGGCGACACTGAAGCTCAAAGAGATTTGGGAGTTAGTTGCTTTTATGGGCAGGGAGTTCAAAAGGACTATCAACAGGCGGTCGCCTGGTATAGAAAAGCTGCAAGAAAGAATGACCCGAAAGCGTTATACAATTTAGGATTATGTTATAAACATGGCGATGGAGTTGAGCAATCTTCGCGATGGGCCAACCATTATTTTGTAAAAGCACAGAAATTCGGGCATAAAACCGCCTTAAACTAAGTAAAGGCTTTTCTATGAGTAACAGGGATTGGGAAGGGGAAGTATCTATTCAATTTTAAATGTATAAAATGAAAGTTCTAGTATGGTCTTTATTGGTCGCTACCGTTTTATCCTACAACCCTGTTCCTCCTTCGATAAACAGGCCACCGTACTTTGTTGCTATGGAATATAAAGGGTTGCTGAACTGTATTTACAAAGTTTATGTCACAGACAGCTTGATCCTGGGAGCAAAAGTTAACGGGTATATTACGGTACAACCAAATTTTGGTATTGGACATGCAGTTGGATGGAAAGTTATGCATATTCCTGATGCCTATGTAAACAGGAAAATGGACAGCAAATATGAAAATATTCTTGCCGACTATGAAGAATTTATGAAAGCTGACAAACAGAATTTTATTATTCGCAGAGCAGATGTCAAAGATATTTTTCATGATCCGACGCCAAAATGGGGCATGGGCTACTATCCGCATACTGGAAAAATTATTATTCAAGCCATCAACACTGTTAAAAATGTCAAGCCAGAAAGGGAATTAATTCTTGTCGGTGATCAAAATCCAAAAGAAGTCCTCGCCTTATTTGATGTCCGGTAAGGCGGTACCCTTGACATTGACATCCATTACCTGCTCATAGTATACCGGGTGATTTTATTTTTAAGTTGGTATTAATGGTAAATCAAATCAACTTAAAAATGAAAAAAGAGAAATTTCTGTTTTCGATCCTCCTGGCATTACCACCTATGCTGCCAGGTCTCAGGAGAATGGCGTTTCGGGAGCAGCCCCCGGTACCCATGAACTTATAGCCGTTGTTAACAAAGCTGCATGGTGTACCATTTGTAAGGAGAATGGCCAACGGGCCGGAGCCATCCTAATGTCTTACGCGGGTAAAGGGTTACACATCTACATGAACGACATTACCGACTCTACATCAATCGAAACGTCTAAAAGAGCCTTAAAGGAAGCGCAGTTATACACTGCCATTTATTCCGGGCGGCGAAAAGGGGTTGGCCGGATGATGCAGCACTGCGGTTTATTAAAAGATAAAATGACGCCCATCCTACCTACTTGGATAGTGACTTTCTTAATCCCCGTTTCCCATCGCGTAAGCCTCTAATACGCCCCACCTTTGATTTGTGGCAAAAAATAGTTAGGCGATTTTGGGTTTGTGGATGGGGATATTGTGTGGAGTAGCAGGCCTAAAAATGCACGATCTTTGGGTATATGCATCCATCCATTTCCAATCAACGCAATACGGTGGGACAGGTCTTAGCCCGGCTTAAGGAAGAACGAAGGCCCAACCTGAACGAGCTATATAAAGCCTTAAAAGCTTCTAATACGACCTATCTGAAGATCGAACGGGATCAACGGGACTTGAGTTTTGTGATGGGTTTGGGCTTGTGCCAGTTTTATGAACTGGATTTGCATGAGTTTATTTCCCTGTTGAGCGGCGAGGAACTATCCCGACAGGACTTTTCCGTCAGCAAAGCGCTGGAGAAAAGAGCGCGGAAGAAGGTCTGCTTTACTCCCTGCTAGTAACCTGTAAACTCAATGATGTAAATCCGTATGAATGGCTAAAAGATATTCTCAGCCAGGACATCAAAGAAATACATATCAATAAAATCAAGGAGCTTCTTCCCCAAAACTGGAAAAAGAATAGGCCCTAAGGCAAAGTTAATTACTAAATCAATACCCCTCTATCAACTTCCCGGAGGCATACTCTTTGTCAGCTCTTTCAAGCTTATGCTTAGGGTCATAAAGTTTATTTTTGATATAATAGCCAACAATAATTAAAAGCCCTATAACTACTATTAATACCAAAAGCTTTACAATTTGCTTCAACTTACAGTGTTTCAGGAGTAATATAAATTATAATTGGCGGCTTCACCAATCCTGCCTTTTATTGCTTTTTTATTTTTAACAACTTTCTTTGGGGTTTCCAAAAAGTCAGTAATCTTTCCTGCGATGGATGGAAGTCCCGTCTTGATCCAACTGTTATTCAGAAAATTTCCATTCCAATCCTTTCCATTTACTGTTGCTTCCTGATGATCCAAATATTTAATACAACCGTATTACGATTAACACGAACTTTTATAGTATCAAATTGAAAACTCTTGCAATCATATTTCAGAAGAGCTCCTATCCATTGTTCTTTGGTTATCAATTCTCAGGTAAAAAGTGAGCTCGTAAGGGTAAAATCATCAGCCAATATTTTTCTGCAGGTTTTTTCATCTTTATTTAACCACGCATTCATCCAGCGATTTTAAAGGTCGGTGAATGTTTGATGCCAATTAGATTGAACTTGTGTCATTGTAATGGTTAGATTGATTATTGCGATGATTAAAAATATTTTTTTCGTGTTATTACTTACTGAATGGTTTGAGTTAAGCAGCTTTTTTATTCATTACTTATATAGGTAGCTTGAAATAAAATTCTCTGCCAAATACCGTTTTGTTTATTTAACACTTGAGTAAATCTAAGTCGTTTTTTTTCGTTTGCCTTATTCTTTCCATCAGCAAAGGCTGCGCCGGAAAAAACATTAATCCCAGTTACAAATGCAAAATCTTTATGAATTGTGATTTTAACGGAATCAAATTCTAAATCAGGGTTTACGACAGAGTTCTGTTTTCTTTCCTTTACATAGATTAGCCAGGAAATTCGATTGAGTAATTGTCCCCGAACATCTGTGTGAAGGTAATCTTTGGCTATATATTTTTCTAATGTGTCTAAATTGTTTTCTGTCCAGGCTTTACCTATAAGTACAATTGTATTATAAACTTCTTTCTCTTTCTTCGAATTAAATTCTTGGGCATATGTCACAACAGGAAAATATATCATTGTAACATATAGAAGTATTTGTTTCATGGTTTATTTATTAGGTGATCAAAGTATGGCGCACAACGGAAAAGTATTGCCGAAGTGCAGGAAATAGAATTTCGTTAATCCCGGCAACAGAAGCCAAATTTATATTTTAAAGTTGATGATTTGCACGTAGCTAAATTTATAATGTCGTGCTGGAACTGCAGCTAAATTGAAAAACAAAAATCAAAAGATAGGTTTCGTCAGCCTGCATTTTTTGCAATACACATGTTGTACGTTCGTGCTACTTCAGTCTGTCAGCAAACATAATACTAAATCCATCTTCTCACCTTTACTTTGTAATCAAAATACTGCTCTCCAAACCTACGATCAAGGTATTTCTCTTCGCGTTTAATGATATACTCCTGAACTATTAAAAAGAGAAAAGAAAAAAATATTAAATGCCACCAGTTGCCAATTATAAATGAGAGCCCAACATATAAAAGAAGTAAGCTAACGTACATTGGGTTGCGGCTTATTGAATAAATACCAGTCGTTTGTAATGAGTTTGCAGGTTTAATGGTGACAAGTGTATTTTTTGACTTAAAGAACTGTCGAAGTGCCGGAAAATTGAAAAACAAACCGATAAGAATAATCGTCGAGCCAATAATTTTTGATGTTGTAGTATAGAAAAAATCCTTGTTGAGTGGCAGAAGTTTTTGAATAAGAACCGCAGCAAAAAAAGCAACTACATAAAAAAGCGGCGGTGGTATGTATATCCCGGGATTATCATTTTTATTTTCCATTATTTTAATTTTAGTCAATGATTAAATAATGTCCTGCCAAAATACAGGTAACTCTTGTCAAAGCATGACGCACAACTTGGCAATTGGCGTATGTCCTTGTTCAAATATACATTTATTTTTAATAATTAGGTGGACAAGAGTAATAAGGTTATATGGTGCTATCAATAAGATGATTTTAGATTATCTCGATAGATTTTTAACTCCCTTACATCAATAAATCCATATAGTTTAAAGGACTTAAACCGCAATACAGTCTTAACATCATTGCATTCCTTCGTTTAATGTGAATATCTTGCTGATCACTAACTACCATGGACGAACACACCATGGAAGATATTTCCTGTGGCGGTCTTTTGGCGTCGCCTTAGGATCCTTTGAACCCCGTTTTTTCCTGAGATGAAATTTTTATTAATTAATTTCTTTCGATACAGCCACCAGACAATTATAACACTTCCGATTTGATAAGCTTATCGTTTTTTTTCATAAAAGGGGTAGCCTTTTTCTTTCATTTCCAGATAGTTATGTACTAACATATCCATTATGGCAGGGGTTCGATAGATGCCTTCCCGATAGTATAAATTGTCGTTGAATACATACTTACAAAATCACTTTTTTGAACAATATCCGCTTGGGTATTTACATACTTCATATCGGTAAGCAGCTTAAGGTGTTTGTTTAAAATATCAAATGCCTTTCTCTGATCTAGCCATTATCCTCCAGAGGCTAACTGCGCCACCACTTTGTCACAAACAAGTCAGTTTCCTTTTATCGTAAAACCATTTCCCGGTTGCTACTCCATTTCTATTGGTGTTACTACATTTTTGCATCTCAAAATTTAACCCCTCCAAAATAGGATTACCAAAATGAAAAAGATATTAGCTGCTGCAATAATTTTTATACTATCCGGGACCTTATGTATAGCTCAAAATGCCACTATAAAAGGGAGGACCCTCAATAGTGCCGGCAAGGCCGCTGAATTCCTGAGTATCGAACTGAAAGGAGCAGATAAAAGCACGGTTAGTGACGAAACAGGCGAGTATATAATAGAAAATATCAATGCTGGTACCTATACGCTTGTAGTTACTGGAATTGGCATTCAAAAGAAGACTAAAACCATTGTGATCGCTGCTGGCCAGGGTATTTACATTGCTGATTTTACATTGGAAGAAAGTATAGGTAAGCTGGATTCAATAATAGTATCGGGTTTCAGGGAACGGACCTACCGGAATGAAATGTCTGTTTCGGCGGCTAAATCTCCTGTGCCACTTAAAGATCTACCCCAGTCTGTTAGCTATGTTACCAAAGAATTAATCATTGACCGGCAGGCCTTCAGAGTAAATGATATCCTAAAAAATATAAGTGGGGTAAGCCTGAATAATTTTGAAAACCGGTTTACACTTCGGGGAATTGCCGGCAACAGCTACCAGTTTATAAATGGGTTAAGGATAAGTGGCCGGTCATTTAATTCGATCATTGTAAATAACCTGGAAAGAATTGAAGTAATGAAGGGACCTGCCTCGGCTCTGTATGGCAATACAGAACCAGGCGGCTCTATAAATAACGTAACTAAAAAAGCATTACCGGTAAACAGGAATTCAGCGAATGTGTCTGTGGGAAGCTTCCAAACACTGAGGGCCTATGCCGACCTTACAGGCCCTATAAATAAAGATAAAACCGTATTGTACCGCCTGAACATGGCCTACCAGAATAGCGCCACTTTCAGGGATTTGCAGGGAAGGGAAGATATATCGGTTGCCCCAACCCTGGCATTTGTACCCAATGATAAAACCAGGATCGATGTGGATTTTGTTTATAGTGTCATCGGTGGCAGAACGGAAAGAGGCCAGCCGCTTTACGGTCCCTCCACAACTGGCGCCAGCCGGCTATTTACAACGCCTGTTTCGCAAAGTATGTCGAGGGCAAGCGATTATTTAAAAGAAAAGACCTTTTACCTCTCGGCGATCATGAACCATAAATTCAGCAATAAAATTTCCTGGAACGTATCCTATCTGAAGTATAAATTTTTTGAAGATATGGTAGAGCACCGTGGCGGTAATGCCTATGCATTGGATAGTGCAGGAAAAGAAATTCCATCGCTTTTATTACAAAGCACTACGGAGCGCAATCGTACACGTTACGATGACAACCTTACCACATATTTTAATTTTAATGTGCATACAGGCGGTATTGAACATAAGCTGCTGATTGGCGCCGATTTTATCCAGAGCCTGGTGCCTCTTGGTACTACTAATGGCGTTGCGTCTGGCTACCGCAACAAAACGAATACCGTCTCTATCGCCAATTATGATCCAGTGAAAAAATATTTATATTTATTAGATGAAAAGGGTAATCCTGTACCTAATGTGCCATTTTACAACCTGGCTAAGCCTGACTATACTGCCGCTAACATAGATAACTATTTTACGACCAGGACAGTTAATCCTGCCACAAAATATTCCTCAAAAAGTGTTTATGTGCAGGACCATATCAAATGGAAAAAGATACAATTGCTGTTAGGCCTCAGGAAAGAGTTCTATACTGATTTCGTAAACTATAAAACAAGCACGGTAAAAAAAGTAACGCAAAACGCCTTAATTCCAAGGGTAGGGCTGGTATATAGCCTGACTGATAAAATAAATGTATACGCTACTTATGTGGAAGGTTTTCAGCCGCAGACTGCGGGCACTATCGGCTCGCCGGAAGTCTATGGCGGCCCGTTTGATCCGCTTACCAGTAAAATGATAGAGGTTGGTACCAAAAGCGAATGGTTCGATAAAAGGCTGGCTGTGAGCATCGCCGCCTATAAAATTGAGCAGAATAATATTTTAGTAACTGCCAACAATATTGACAACCCGCAGCTAATGGAGCAACGGGGGCAGGAAACTTCAAAAGGGTTAGAGTTCGAGATCACCGGTAATATTTTACCTAATTTGTCTGTCAATGCCAACTATGCCTATAACGAAGCAATAATCAGCAGAAGCGCAAAGGCTTCCGAGATCGGGCAATGGAAAGAAGCGGCTCCGCACCACCAGGGTGGTTTTTGGATGAAGTACACGCTTTTGAATGGATACCTGAAAGGCTTCGGAATTGGCCTTGGCACTAACTTCGCCTCTGAGCAGGCTACCAGGCTTACTTACTTTACGTTGCCCGGCTATACTGTTGCTGACGCTGCTTTATATTACCAGGTAAAGCAAATGAAATTCTCTTTAAATCTCAATAATATTTTTGATAAGCAATATATCGTATCACAGGCTAATGCGAATATGGTTGGGCCGGGTACGCCAAGAAATTTCATGTTTAATATCGGATATAATTTTTAAGGTAGCTCAAACATGTTCTTTAAACTATTGAACAAGTTCTTTCGCGTAATGGCCGCACCTGGACTACGCAAAAAAGGCTTTAGATAAAATAAATACAATAAAAAATTATTAACTGTATTTGTTTTTTATAATTAAGTAAAATGGCAAAAAAATTAACACTTCGCCAGCGAAGCAGATCAGCCATATTATGGGCTCACCGCTGGCTGGGTATTGTCTCCGGGCTTATTATGCTGATAGTTGCCCTAACAGGGTGTATTTATGTTTTTGAACAGGAATTGCGGGATACATTTCAAAGTAAATACTACTACCATTAACTTTAAGACAAAAAACCGTAAAGCATTTAACTGGGATCTTCACAGCGTTTTAGGATTTTATGGGTTGCTTGTACTGGTGCTTATTTCGCTTACAGGATTGTTCCTTGCATTTGACAATGCGAAAACTTTTGTACAGGCTGTTACCAATCATCCCGGTGGAAAAAAAGAAGAAAAATTAAGGTCCGTTTTAAGCCCTGACGCTGTTTTTCCTTTAGAAGTCGCTTACCGACAGATGAAAACTATTTACCCCGGCGCAAGAGAAACAATTATAACACAGCCTGACGACAGCCTGGCGCCAGTAAGGATCATAATGCAATATCCATATACCCTTGAAAGTAATATAATAAAGAGCCTCTCTTTTTAAGGTATGTTTTAATACCAATGTTATATTTTCAGTTACAATGAGGCCTATTTTTATTCTGGCTTGTTAGGAATGTATTTATCGGTTTTTTATCCTTAGTCTACTTGTTATCAATTCTTAGCAAATTAATCCAACGCGGTTTACTATAAAAATAAAAGATCGCAACTGTGAACAACAGGGAAGAAAGCTTATAAGGATGAACCTGCAGGTAATTTCCAGCATAGCGTAAAGCCAAGGGCATCCGGTGTGCATAACAATCCCAGAGTAATTCCTTTATTCTTAAACTTGTGTAATTCAGGAAGAACAATGCCTATTGCTGCTCCAAGTGTAAGACCAACCAAATCATCGGAGGGAAAATGCGCCAGAGATCTCACCCGCAAATATCCCATAATTGCAGGGGGAATTAAGGCAGCCGAATAAACCAAATATTTACCTGCGCCAATTTCCGGGTGATAATCACAATATACCTTTGCGATGAAAAAAGTGGTGAAAGCAGTTGAAGCCACATGCCCGCTGTAAAATGAATTACGGTTACCGCCATTTTCCCGATCAGCCAAAGGAAGTCCGGAATAATAAGTAAGAGGACGATATTTATTCTGAAACGTTGGTCCCAACCAGCTGTAATTGTAAAAAGTGAAGGTAATGGTATGCCCTTCAATATACATGAACAGAATGTCAAGCCAGTCCTTACGTATTTTTTTATCCAGACCAAGTAGGGCAGGCAATATTATATACAAAGGCGCTTGGATAGCATCTGAAATTTTCTTGTAGGTTTTGTAGTTGGATGTATTCTGATGTAATGCCCATCTGTCAATAGGATTAATTTCGACTGTACTTAAATTCTGTAATTCCACCTCTGAAATTTGGGACTTATCCTTTATCCGGGCAATAGCAAAATAATCGGTTCCAAGCCCGGCGGCGATAATCCCGCCTGTGGTAAAACGGTTAACATGGTAGGGCCTGATCCCGGTAGAAGAGTCGAAAGACTGGCAAAATACAGATCGGCTGGAAATTAAGATGACCAAAATATTTAAAATATTCTTAGCGGAACCAGGTTTTAGAATCAGCAAAATAATAAATTTAGCAGCCTTGTTTAATTGCATGTGTTTAGTTCATCAGGACATTGACAAGTCTTATTATGATTTTTAGATATTGCAAAAGGGGGACCATCATAAGAGCGTTCTATTTATCAGTCTAAAATCATCCGGAGCGTAGGCGCTTCTCAGTGCGATACGGGGAAATTATTCTACACCCGCCTCATATAAAGCCTCAAAGACAGACTATTGTCGAATGGGAGTGGTGGCATAAATTTTGAACGTACGGATCCTACATTCTATCCCGCACAATGAAAATCATTTATATCCTGATTTTTTCGGTATTGGCTTCGACGATGCTTCAAGCGCAACAATCTGGCAAAGACACCATTGTGCCGTCAAAAGGAAACGTTAAAGATCAGTTGAAAGATATTAAGAAGGAAAAAATAGCGCTTTACTCCGATTCAGCGGCTAACGAGCCCGCAAAAGCGGAACCTATCGATACCACGAAAATGAGCAGATACGGCGATCTGCTGAATGATGATCCGGAGTATTCTAAAAAAAGCCCTATCTGGAGACCCGCTGTTCAGGTTGTCGGAGAGAATCTGCTGTTAAATTTACTGGACAGATCCGTTATGAATTTGGAATTTGCAAAAGTAAATATGACAACCTGGGGGCGAACCTTAAAAGCCGGCGCCCCTTGGGGATCCGGTTGGGAATGGGATCAGGACAGGTTTGGCAACAACTTCCTGTCTCACCCGATGATGGGCAGCTTTTATTTTAACGCAGCCCGCTCCAACGGGTATAGTTTCTGGCAATCAGCACCCATTGTGTTTGCAGGTAGTTATATGTGGAAGATATTTGGAGAGAATGGCACGCCGGAAAGAGAGGATCTGATCAACACGACCGTGGATGGTATACTTCTCGGGGAAGTTACCTATCGTTTAAGTTCAAATATCCTGGACGACCGGACGACGGGAAGTGAAAGGGTTTTCCGCGAAGTGCTGGCAGGATTAATTAATCCGGTGAGAGGATTCAACCGGCTCTTCCAGGGTAAATGTTTCAGGAGAGTCAATAAAGAAATCTATCAGAAGGAGCCCGTCAATTTTACTTTTTTCGCGGGCATCCATTCCATCAATAATCAAACGAATAAGATTCTGTCCGGGCATAATGATGAAATGCTGAATATTCAGCTCGATTATGGGAATCCGTTTGAACTCCGTTCAAGAAAACCTTTTGATTTTTTTAAATTCCGGGCGGAACTGAATTTCGGGGTGGGCAGGAAAATTGTGGATAATATAACGGGTTACGGGGTTCTGCTCGGGAAGAATGTTCAACTTGGTAAGCTGTCCATGCTTGTCGGAGGTTTTCAGCATTATGATTATTATGACACCAAATCGTTTGAGCTATCGACTATTGGCTTCGGCCCGGGAGTGCTGTCTAAGTTACCCCTGAGCAAAACTTCCGATCTTTATATCAATCTTCATCTGGCATTGGTGCCTTTTGCCGGCAGCAGCGTAGGGCCTGTCACGGATACTTCCTTTTACCGGGATTATCGTTTTGCGTACGGATGGGAAGGCAAGTTGGAAAGCGTTGTTAATTTTGGCAAATACGGCACCTTAGGTCTGTTGTATTATTACTATTTTATTCATTCGTTTGATAATACGGGAAAGGACGAAATACCCTCCGGTACGCTGGGAAATAATTATATAAGCGTTCTCAAGCCCAGAGTTACGATCACCCTATATAAAGCGCTTAGTATCGGATTGGAACATAACATCTATTTAAATGATCATTCCCAGGCCCATTTTCCTTCCCTCCATTTCACCCAGACGGAACAAAGGATATTCCTGATGTTCAATTGGGAAGATCCGCAAAGGCGGGGACATTATTATTTATAAGGCGATTACCTGAATGTATAAACAAAGCCCGGCATCAAAACCCCGTTATAATAATTCAGGGTATAACTGATCTTATTTTTCTTTTTGGCCAATCCGGATTGAATCTTTGAATACCGGTGATAATTATTAACCACCTGACGCCCGCAAAGGAAACCGAGTGCGGCGCCTACCAGGACATCGGAAGCCCAATGCTGATTTTGAATGATCCGGCTCAATCCGATTAAGCTGGCTGCGGAGTAGGCCAGGATCGGAACAATTTTGATCTCTTTATACTCCATGGCAAAAACAGTTGCCGCCGCAAAGGCGACCGTAGTATGTCCGGAAGGAAAGGACGAATAGGAACCATTGGATGGTCTGGAACCTAACTTGTCTTTCGAGTACTGATAAAACGGGCCATGAAAGGTATGGTTGTTTAATCCTGTCACCGGATCATAATAGGATGGGCGCTGTCTTCCGGTCAGGAATTTAAGGGCTGTTTCGATGGCGGCGGCGGTTATGTACGCCTGTGTGGCAAGAAGAGTGGTGGTCTTTTCCTTTTCCTTTTTAAAAATCAGGCCATAGGCGCCAAGCGCGGCAAGGGTATATCCCTCGTACAAGCCGCCGAAATCGGTTACGTAGGAACTGACGGAGACCACCTGCTTATTTTCGCGGATATGAAGCGCTAACCGGTAGACCGGCTTATCGGCAAACAGGATACATGCGGTCGTTACCAATCCAAAAGCGCCTATTTTAAGCCAGTCCTGACGGGTAGCCCTGAATGGGGAGGTAACCTGCTGTTTGAGGTCGTCCGCCGCAAGAATAAGATAAACACGGGGGGTGATTTTGGTATTTTCATTGTAGGTGGCCGGGCTTGTATTATTTTTCTGTTTGCCTCCCACGCTATCGGTTTCCTTGCTCAGGCTGTCTAATTTCTTAACCAGGGTGTCTTTTTGCTGGGCCTTGAGGCAGGAAGGCACCAGCAACAACAACAAGCATAAAAGCCGAAGTACTTTGTTCATTTAAGATCAATTAGTAATAATCAGATGCAAAATACGCGCCGTGGACCTAAAACTCATGATATACAACGGGTAACCTTGAATGGCTGTCCTATGGTAAATTCTAATTCCTTCCTACCACATGGATCCAGCTTTCGGAAATTTTTGTATCTTTAGTATAGTTCTTTGTGAATCAAGCATTTAGTTAAGTTATATGAAAATATTCATAGATATAAGTTTCGGAGCGGGACTTATCGGAGACCTGTAAAAGCAGAATCTTCGGAGACCCCCTAACGACTATACTTTCACCGGTTAGGTTCAAGTCCATCCCTCTCCGTAATTCAATTATCGGCAAGAAGTTGCCAATTTCAGCAATTTTGGGAATCGGATTACACGGGAAAGCCTTCTGATTCGTTCGAACCGAAGGCTTTTTTTAAACAAAAGCATCTCTATTTTAATGGCTGATTAAATTAGAACCCTAAAATCTATTTTATTTAAATTACTATGAAAATCTATTTCATTTCCCTATTGATAGCTTGTGGTTTCTTCACAAACGCAGCAGCGCAGAATATTGACATTTTTACAAGAGAGTATTATATTTCAGGCAAGGACACGATGTACTACCGTCTCTTATATCCTAAAAATTACGATAAGAATAAACATTACCCAATAGTTCTTTTTTTACACGGGGACGGGGAGCGTGGTAATGACAACGAACGACAACTGTATGCAATTCCAAAGGTTCTGACTGATAGCGCAGGACGGATTAAATACCCGTGTTTCATCTTAGCTCCTCAATGCCCCTATAATCGTTTGTGGGCTTATTTTCCGGATTTTCCAAAAAGTCTTCGAACTACTCTTACAGCAACTTTTCCTGCTCAATGGACATTTTCATTACTACATGAATTGATAAAAAATCTACCTATTAATCAAAATAAGATATATATAACCGGATACTCTGGAGGAGGTGAAGGTACGTTTGACTTTTTAACCCGCCATCCCGACCTATTTGCGGCAGCTGTACCACTTTGCTCAGTTTCCGATACTGGTAAAGCTGATCTTATAAAACAAATTCCAATTTGGGCATTTCACGGAGATCACGACGAAATAAATAATGTGAAATATTCACGTTTAATGATTGATGCCATCAAAAGGCATGGCGGAAACCCTAATTATACTGAATATGCTGGAATGGGCCATAATATCATAAACAGAGCATATAACGAGCCTGGCTTATTTGATTGGTTGTTTTTGCAAAAAAGGTAATAATAACCAAAAACAAGTAACCCTCTCTGATTTAAAATAGAAAAATGGGTGGTATTCATATGCATATTCCAGCCCCAAATGGGCCGAAACCAGGGCGAGTGTATGAGACCACTAGGTGACATGGGTAATAGATTTCAATTTTTTTGACTTCAAAATAGGTTATATTTAATCATACATTAATTCAATCACACCAAAATCGACAATTTATGAGTCCATTAATATGGCATTTGTTGCTGGG
Source organism: Flavitalea flava (assembly GCF_054461575.1). Classification (NCBI taxonomy): domain Bacteria; kingdom Pseudomonadati; phylum Bacteroidota; class Chitinophagia; order Chitinophagales; family Chitinophagaceae; genus Flavitalea; species Flavitalea flava. The sequence goes on along the minus strand of NZ_JBTLQH010000020.1, from coordinate 111,595 downwards.
CGGCATTGCCGGCTGGCTGGCGGGAAAGTTTATGCGTGGAAATGGGTACGGGATAGTCGTGGATATAATTCTTGGGCTGCTGGGAGCATGGATCGGTGGATATTTGGCTGCAAAGGCAGGAATAAATCTTGGCGGCGATATAGGATACGTGGTTATCGCATTTCTCGGAGCGATTTTACTTGTTTGGATCAGTAGGCTGGTCAAGGCAAGAAATTGATTATTGAAAAGTAATAATTCGGGCTGACCATTTTGCAGGAACTCACAGGGCGCTTACTTTTGTGTCGTATTCGCAATGGGTAGGATACAATTTACCCCGCTAATTTTGGCAAATTCTTTAAAAAATAGGGTAGGCATTCGCCTTCCGCCTACCGAAAACTCCGGCGGTAATCAAATTTACCTGTTTATCCAAGATTTATACCAGTCCATCTTTCCAAAACCCGCTTTCTTTGCTGTATCAATTAATAATGACTCACCTCGAACAATTTATTTTAACCGTGAAACACCAGGACCCAAAAGTGGATGATTATATCTCGAAATCTGCTGATTTTGCCAAACCCATCCTCCAGTATCTACGTCAACTGATTCACGACACCTGCCCCGAAGTTGAGGAAATAATGAAATGGGGGATACCTCATTTTGATTACAATGGGGATATGATGTGTATCCTTTCCGCCTATAAGCATCATTGCTCATTCAGCCTTTTCAAAGCTGAACTGATGGACGATCCAAAAATCAAACAGAGCGTAGAATCGGGCAAGAAGATGGGATTTATGGATAAGATCAAGACGATATCCGATCTGCCTACCAAAAAAGTGTTAACCGGTTATCTAAAGGAAGCGATGGCTTTGAATGAGAAAGGCTTGAAAAAGCCAAAGCCCGTAAAAAAGGAGTCCATAGAGATAGAAGTGCCTGATTTTTTCCTGGAAAGACTGAACAAAGACCCCAAAGCAAAAAAACTGTTCGAAAGTAAGTCGCCGTCTTTTAGAAAGGAATATGCAAAATGGCTGATCGACGCCAAAACAGATGATACAAGGGAAAAAAGAGTAGCACAATCCCTGCAATGGATCGCCGAAGGAAAGGGCAGGTTCTGGCAATATGAAAAGAAATAAAACACCGGACACCCGGTGTACCGAAAACGGACTGGTCGGAACAACAGGGCAATAATCCGGTAAGATATACGTTCAATGCGGGTAACAAATCGTCCTAATGAAAGCCTTACCGATAGTACTCATCCTGATCATTCTCGGCGTCATTGCCTATTTTTATATAGCTAATTCAGCTCCGTCCCAACCTGTTACACTCATCAAAAAGACCACCGATACGCTGGTCATTGTCAGGGACTCCATCATCAATGCGAATAGTTTTGACACGATCCCTACCGGTTTCTACCAGGGTATGCTTCCTTGTAAGAATTGTGAAGGCATCCAGCGTACCATCCTCTTCGCGGACAATGAACATTTTAAAATGGAAGAGCTGAACTGGGGCAAGGCCACTCCGGCTAAAAGGACCGAAGGCACCTGGGAAAAAGAAAAAGGCAAGTTCCTGCTTTATGAAAACAGTAAATTGATTGGGGCTTATCGCCTCTCTAAGGACAGCCTGATAAATATCGAAAACAACGGCGCCCGCATTCCCGACTCACTCTCGCACCAATATGTCTTGTTCAGAAAAAACCGGGCACCGGAGAATAGTTCCTGGAAAAAAAGAAGGTCGGAAGGCGTCGGAATCATCGGCACCGGTAATGAGCCTTTCTGGAGCCTTGAGATCGACAAGGAAAAATTCATTTTGTTCAAATGGGCCGGCGCCCCCAGGCCGGTCATCGTCCCCATAGAGAAGCCCGTGGTCACCAAAGACAGCACCGTCTATGCCATCACCACAGAGGCAGGCAACTTGCTGAAGATATCTATTGCACCCGGGTTCTGTAGCGACGGCCTCAGTGATCACATTTATGAATATAAAATGAACGTCACTTATAAGGGGCAGTTTTACAAAGGTGGCGCCCTGTTCCTCGACAAATGAGTGATTATAGAGCTACCGCCGGTTTTTGAATGAAGGTATCCCAAGCTGTTTTTGCTATTTCTGCGATTATACCGGCGTTCGTGCTGTCCTTTTCTTTGGAGTCCGAAACAAAAACGGCAATGGTAAAATGCCGTCCATCGGGAAGTGTTACAATTCCAATATCATTAGTCGCGGCGGTAACATGCTGTTCATTGGTATCCGACGTTCCCGGTTTGTGTGCTACTATCGTCCCGGGGGGAAGCATACCTTTGATCCTGTCGGACTTTATCGAAGCCGACATAAGGTCCCATAAAAAATTCCGGCTTTTTGGGGAAAGGAGGGACCCGGAATAAAACTGCTGAAGCAATTGCGTAGCAGCGTCGGGAGTGCTCCAATTCTTGTATTGTACAGGCCAGCTTTTGTGCATTTCCTCTTCTGTTGCCACGATGGCAACGTCAGTAATGCCCAACGAGTGTATAAACTCGTTGACCTTGCACGCACCCCCCATGATTCTCAATAAGATATCGCAACCATTATTGTCGCTCATAGATACGGTATACCTGAGTAACTCGCCCAACGAAAGGTAAACGTTACCATCCGGATAATCCACTCTCAGGGGACTCCACATGCCCGGCAGTAATTCGGTTTTTTTAATGAATATTTTCTGCTCCAAAAAAAATACGCCTTTATCTACTTGGTGCAGTACGGCAAGCGCAAGATGGAATTTGAATACACTTTGCAAAGGATAATGATCCTTTCCATTGATGGTAAACGTATCTTTTTTTCCTGGTCCTGCAATGCTAACTCCTATATGAGCATCTTTGGATTGGATTATCTGCCGGACCTTTTGTTTTAATGATCCTGTCTGCGCCTGAACAGTAATTGCCAGCATAGTGATTAAAAAAGCCGGCAATATTTTTTTGAGTGTTTTTTTATTTACCTGTGACAAATTGCTGCACCTTTTTTATTTCATCATCTCCAAGATCTTTCTGACCCTCAAATAATATGAACGTGGCCTGGGAATTCCGTTCATTGGAGATTATTTTGGACTAATATACTGTTTATTAATTAATGGCATAAAAACACCCCCAAATATGTTATTTCACCCCTCCTCACATCCAGGGAAAGACTATAATTTGTGGAAAGGAAATTCTAAAATCCATAAATATGCTTATTATAAACAGATTGCCAAAAAAGGGCTGGGGGGTTATACCGCTGCCTGTCCTCCTGTTTGTCTCCTTTTCATTCTCTTTCTTTATCTCTTTCCAAAGTTTTGCTCAAAAACCAGCGGCTTTGGAATTGGAGAAAATGCCGGTTGATCTGGAGACTGACTTTGCCTTAAGCGCCCTTCCTCCACATCTGCGTGACAGCGCTACCGTTTATCTGATGGACCCGGCCAGGGGATACTATATTGCTCGTCAGGGATCCAACGGCTTCATTTGCTACATTGTCCGAACGGAATGGCAATGGAATGAATCCAGGCAGGATCTGGCTTCTCCCATCAGTTTTGACGCTGAAGGCGCGAGGGCCATTTTCCCCGTCGACAGAGACGTAGCGGCCATGCGGGCATCTGGAAAATATTCTGCCTTACAGATCAGAGATTCTATAACTGACGGGTTCAGGAAAGGAAGATACAATGCCCCGGCCAGAGCAGGTATTTCATACATGCTGGCGCCTCTTATGCGCACCCATCCAGGCGGGACGGACAATTTCGATGTTGTCACCATGCATATGCCGCATTATATGTTTTATGCACCCCATGTGACTAATGCAGACGTCGGCACGACACCGGGGCATGGCCCGATGTTGCTGAATGAAGGGCCACATGGATACCTGATTCTTTCAGCTAATGAGAAGGAAAAAGCAAAAATACTGGCTGATGGAGAAGGACTCCTGAAACGCCTTATCGCTTATAAAGCCTATTTCAAGGTTGAGCCGGAGATGCATCATTGAATGATGGGGGGCAATAAATTACTGGAAATTTGCCGCATCCAGGTTAAAATAAATATCTTTAAAGATATCTCCTTTTTTATGAAATACTTCTTTGGAAAAGGAGGCCGATTCAAACCTCCCGGAGATATCCTCATGCGTCACCAGGATCAGGGTTTTTTCGTTAGACACTCTTTGAACTTCCCCACCCTCGACAATTCATTGGGGAACTTTCGGGCCTTTGTACGCAATCCAACCTGTTGGAGCAAGCCTGCGGCCCGGTCGCGTCTTTTTGACGGTGGAATACTATTCACCAATTCAATGGCAAATAAAAGGTTATTCATAGCCAATAGTGTAGGCCTGTCGATAATTAGTGGTTTGTCTTAAACTCCTTGCGGGAAAATTTTTTTAAAACCCAGAACGACAGGATCACCCAAGTGACTCCCATGCACAAACCACCGATGACATCCGTTGCAAAATGAACGTTAAGGACGATCCTGCTCAGTCCGATCATAAGGGTAAATAAAGACAACAGGAAGATAAGTACCCATCTCCAAACGGGCCGGATCGTGGAATTCCAGATAAGATAGCCCAATATGCTGCAAAAGATAAAGGAAGAAAGCGAGTGACCGCTGGGAAAGCTATAGGAAGTGATGCCTTTAATAACAGGCAGCTGGGGTCTTTGCCGGTGGAATATACTTTTTAACCCGACCATCAATCCAAAACTGCTCAACGCGATAATGGATATGTTCACGACATAAGGATATTTCCTTTTGAACAGGAAATAACCCACTAATAGTACATAAGCGGGAATAAGAAAGCCGGAAGATCCGAAAAAAGTGATAGCACGCATCGTATCGATCAAGGCAGGGTTTGAATGATTGGAAATAAATGCACTTACACTCTCATCGAAGGCATCTTCGTGTTCATAGACCGCTTCATGCGCTATAATGGCGAACGCACCCAGTGATAATAAAAAAAGAAGGGATAGAACCAGGACTTTCAAGGAGATTTTTTTTACCCGGTTTTGTACATTACTATTCATGGCGAAATCTATTTACTGTTGCGTGGGACAATTATTTCCAGGGCTGCAGGAAGAAGGGTGGCTTGGATCGTATTTACTTTTCCCAAATATTCCCCGTCTACCTGGAAATGAACTTTTTTTCGCGAATTAAGGGATAAAGACCGAACCTGGAAGGATTCTGTTTTCGCAGGATCATAGGGCCGGTGGCTAACGGTCATTTTAAAGATTTCATTTAGGGAAATTTTTCTAACTACGATAACCTCAAATAAAGCATCATCGAGTTTGCTATCCGGGTTTATAAGCGCACCAGAACCATATTTGGTGGCATTCGCCACAACGACCATAACCGCTTGCCTTTTTATGGACTGATTATCAAGCTGCAAGTCCACCATCATCAGCGGACGGTCCCATAATACCTCCCAGGAGGCCTTCCAATACCCCCACATCCCCCGGCCTGGGGTTGACTGGAACTTTTTAACGACGTTGGCATTGAAACCGATATCGCTGAGATGAATGCACCACTCTTCGTTAATTTTAGTCAAATGTATTTTTTTAGTGAAGCCCGATTCGATAATGGACAGGGCCTGGGAGGGATCCTCCGGTATGCCCAATTCTTTAGCCAATCCATTAGCGGATCCGGCCGGCAATATGCCCATGGGAATGGCAGTTTGCAACAGGGCCTCAGCTACCAGTTTGACGCTTCCGTCCCCTCCTGCAACAATTACACGCCCGGGATTAAACTCTTCTATTTTTTGCTTTAACAGTTGAATAGTACAGGAGTCTGGCAGCGTGAACAATTCAAGGGTATATCCCGGGGATCGAAAATGATCCCGTATCACCGCCGGCCAGTCTGTGGTATTATTCCCCGAGCCCGGATTAATTATAAAAAGTAAGTTTACATTAGCGGTATCTTTCATCTATCCATAAAATTTAAGGAGAGGTAATGCCTCGCCAATTAAGTATGTCGACTTCTTCAAAATACGATAAGGCAACGGTCAAAATATATCCTGGTTACGGGCATAGCCACAATTTACTTATTTATGGGCACGTGTTTGCCCATAAAGGGGTATCCCGTGACAAGTATACGAATAATCCCTTATCCAATATGATCCATTTAATCAGGCTGTTCTTAATCAAACCGTTGTCCGGAGTAAATATTCAATTGGCCTGGAATAATCAATTGCTGACGGCGACTACGGAAAAGGACGGGTTTTTTAAATTTGAATGGAAATCGGATGTTGAAATGCCTGCGGGTTGGCATCCCGTCATCATCAACCTGATGGATGGAGAAAAGAGCGCGGCCCGCAGTGAAGGAAAGGTATTTATACCTCATGTCGCACAATATGCCTTTATTTCGGATATAGACGATACCGTCCTGATTTCGCATTCCTCTACCATCCGGAAAAGATTACGGGTATTATTTACCAATAATCCCCACACCCGAAAAGCATTCACCGATGCAGTCCGGCATTATCGCTTATTAGCGATGGGCCATGCAACGCCGGGGGTTCCCAATCCGTTCTTTTATGTTTCAGGCAGCGAATGGAACCTGTATGACGACCTGCATGAATTTTTCATTCATAATAAACTGCCGGAGGGAGTCTTTCTCCTTAATCAACTCAAACGATGGTTCCAGTTATTCCGAACAGGTAAAACCAATCATGAAGGGAAATTATTACGCATCGTAAGAATACTTGAAGCCTTTCCGAAACAGCAATTCGTCCTGCTGGGGGACAATTCTCAACATGATCCGGCCATTTATGCTTCGATCCTCGGTAAATACCCGGATAGGATTTTTGCGGTCTATATCCGAAATGTGTATGCACGAAAGGAGACGGACAGCAGGGAGCAATTAACGGAAATGGAAAAAATGGGCGTTCATACCTGCTTTTACAAAGATGCCGGGGAAGCCATTCGACATTCCCTGCAGATCGGTCTGATTGCAGGGATTAGTTATGAATGACCCAGAGCAATGAATGAGTAATTCTTCTTTATAACTTATTGGCAGGGTAGAATCCTACTTATTGGGAACAGAAACAATATTGATCCAGAAATCCTCAATCTTCGACATCGCTTTTAAGAAATCGCCGATATCAATCGGTTTGGTGATATAACAATTGACATGATTCCTGTAGCTTTGCAGTATATCCTTTTCCGAGGATGATGTCGTCAGCATAATAACAGGTATGCTGCTATGTTTTTCGTGATTTTTAATGAATTTAAGGACTTCGTGCCCGCTTACTTTGGGTAAATTAACATCAAGCAGAACAATATTGGGCTTCGACGCATCGTCGGCTAAGTTTTCGAAAAAACGGATCGCTTCCTTTCCGTCCCGGATGACCTGTATTTCGTTTATCAGCTTGCTTTCTTCAAAAGCTTCCCTGGTAAGAACAATGTCCCCCTCGTTATCCTCTACGAGCAGAATATTAATTGGTTTCATCAGACTAGGTGTTTAGGTATCGTAAAATGGAAGGCTGAACCTTCGCCCTCCTTTGAGCTGACCCATATTTTGCCTCCCATATATTCAATGATTTTCTTGGTTATGGCCAGGCCCATGCCTGTACCGTCATATTCGTCCCTGTAATGCAGACGTTTAAATATAATAAAAATCTGGTCAAAATATTCGGGATCTATCCCTATTCCGTTATCGCTGACAATAAATTCAAAAGCTATTTTTCTTTCAACACATGATATTTCAATAACCGGGGCTGAGCCAGATTTCTGATACTTTAGTGCATTGTCTATCAGGTTTTGGAATACCTGCCTTACAGGGGATTTATAAATGCTCATTGCCGGCAGGCCGCTAAAATTCACGCTGGCATTCGATTCTTCTATTTTTCTACGGAACAGGATCAGTATTTCTTTAATGAGATTATTAAAGTCTACAGTCTCCAGTTCGTCCTCCGTCCGCCCCACCCTTGAGTATTCCAGCAGGTCCAGGATAAGCTGCCGCATCCTTTTAGCGCCGTCTGTAGCAAAGTAGATGTATTGTTTTGCTTTTTCATCCAAAACGCCGCTATACTTTCTTTCTAGCTGTGTCAGAAAACTGGTTACCATTCGTAGTGGCTCTTGCAGGTCGTGCGAAGCCATATAGGCAAACTGCTCCAGTTCGGCATTGGAGATTGCCAGTTCTCTGGCCTGTTGCTGCAAATTTTCGTTCAACTGATTCAATTGCGCTAAAGATTTTTGTCTTTCTGTTATATCAGTGGCGATGGCTATATAGGCTTTAGCACCTGAATAGTAAATCGAAGCAATCTGAATTTCAACATTAATTAATTCACCATTCTTTTTTTTATGGATCATTATCTCGCGGGAAATAATATCATTTACTTTCAAAGTTTCAGCAACCGAACGAAGTAGGTTAGGTATTTCTTCAACCGGCCTTATTTCATTTAAAGTCATCGATAAAAAGTCGTTACGGGTATAGCCATAATGAACGACAGCTGCATTATTAATGTCTAAAAAACGTAAAGTGTTAACGTCGACAACCCACGCCGGCAACGGACTAAAATTAAACAGTTCGCTATACCTTTTTTCTGACAGCTCCAGGCCGGCGTTCGATATAGCCAGTTCCCTGGCCTGGTTTTGCAAATCCTGGTTCAACTGTATCAACTGCTCAATAGCATTTTTCCGTTCGGTAATGTCTATAACCGAAATACATAGACCGATTACTTTTATACCCTGATTGATCGGTTTTACATTGGCCAGAAAGTGCGTATAGGCGCCATTTTTAAAGTAAGATGTTTCATAATCTTCAGATCTGTTTGTTTGAGACACCCGCTCGTATATCGCAAGTGCATTTTCTCTCTTTTCGGGCAGAAGCGAATCGGCAAAATTATCGCCTACTTCCAATTCCGAACCTGCAATATGCAGGTAAATATCTTTCATGTTCTGGTTGAGGGCTATAATATTGTATATAGCATCAAGCAGCAGGTATGCTACATCAGTAGTGTCGAAAATTGATTTCAGATTGGCTTCTGATCTTTTCAGCTCATCGTACACTGCTTTTCGTTCAGTAATGTTAACCATTGTTCCGATCAGTGCAGGCGCTCCCTGGTACAATGTCGAACCGCCCAATATTTCATACCACAGCGGCCCGGCGTTCTTTTGTTTTATACGCGCCTCATACCTAACCGTTTTAATGCCTTCCTTTATTCTGGCATCAACAATGTCAGTAACGAGTGCCAGATCGTCAGGGTAAATAAACTTGTCGAATGGCATCCCTATGATCTCATCTTCCGTATAACCGGTCTCTTCGATAACCATTGGGTTTACATACACCAGCTTATTGTTCTGGATAATATACACACCAACTACAAAGTGTTCGACCAGGTCTTGGAATCGGGTTTGTGACTCAATTTTCCCGGTGATATTTTCTACCTGTGCAACAAGGTACAACGGCCGCATATCTTTATCCTTTATTACCGACACATTAAGATTGATCCAAACTATGCTTCCGTCTTTATGAATATTTCTTTTTTCCATGCGATACGTATCAGATTCATCCCGCAAGACGCGGTCCTGGGCAGCAAGGTCTTTTGCCAGGTCCTCCGGATGGGTAATTTGCAGAAAGGTCATCGACGTGAGCTCATCCTCTGAATAACCCAGCATCTCGCACAGCGATCTGTTTACTTTGAGCCATCTTCCCATAGAGTCTTCTTCGATTGAAGTAAGCCCCATGCCGATCGCCGAGTCTTCAAAAGCCCTTCGGAACCTATTTTCTGACTCCACCAGTTCCTCCCGGTTGTGAATATGCTGTACTGCGAGCGACAAACTGGCCGCCAGGCGATTTAGCGTTGATACTTCATGTTCGTCGAATGCATTGGCTCCTCTGGAGTAAATGATTAAGGCTCCGCTTTTATCGTCGCCGAGGTTGAGAGGCAATGCGGCCGAAGAACGGATGCCAAACGTACCTGCATTTTTTAGCCATTGGCCGAAATAGGTGGAATTTGCAAGGTCGTTATTAATAACAGTTTTCCCCGTGTTCAAAACGATTGCCGTTGGCCCGTTAGATAGCTCCGGGTCATCGAGCACTATTTTTGCGCCAGTCAAATACTCTGTATCGCCAACTGCTACGAGGACCGCCACTGTTTGATCGGCAGTGCCGGCGTCTGGTTTATGGCATATCCATGCCAGTTGATAGTTTCCAACAGTTACAATGCAATCGCATACTTCCTCGTAAAGCTGAAGTTCGTCGCTGGCGCGTAATATGATATCATTTATTTTGTTAAGAAGGGTGAGCTCACGGTTATAACGCGCCAGGTTTTGTTCCGACAACATCTTTTCGGTTACGTCCTTGTAGCTATATACTATGGCTTTAACATTCTCGTCATTCAGCAAGTTGCGGTAGGTCCCCTCGATCTGTATATAACTACCGTCTTTGTGTTTTATACGGTGCTTCTGATGAATGATATTGCCAGGGTTACTTATTAACTCTCCAAACATTTTATTGCCATCCGCCCTGTCGTCGGCATGAATAAGCTCAAGACCATCAATTTTCTGCATCTCGAAAAAAGTGTAGCCAAGTATTTTTTCTGCCGAAGGTGTTTGATACAAGACCTTACCCTCTGCATCTATCAAGATAATGGCATCAGAACTTGTTTCGATCAGTGTTCTAAAATATTTCTCACTTTTTATCAATTGGTCGGTCTTTTCGTCGATTATTCTGTTGAGCTTACCAGGTTCCAGAACTTTCCGGTAAACTGCAAGGCTGGCAATAAAGGAAAGTAAAATTCCCAAACCCACTAATTCGTAGGGAAATTTAGCTGAAGCATAACCATTGCTGTAACTTATGCGCAGCAACCAGTCACCTTCAGGTATCTCAATATCAATATATTCACTTTTATTAGCAGGCTTTATATCAGACAATGCGAAGCTTAGGGTGTCTTTCTCCTGAGCTTTTAGTAATTGATAGGCAAACTTCGCCTTGTCAGCATTAGCCTCTGTCGGTTCAAGCGCTTTTCGTACGACAGACAGCCGGGTCAATACCGTTGCGACCGCCTTAACCTTGTTATCCACGAGGATAGGCACCTTGCCGAGGATCCCTGTATCGCCAAAACGCAGGCGCCTGGGCCCGGCAAAGTAAATTTCCTTTCGGTTTACAGCACGCGTTTCTTCGGCTTTGCGCGTTGGGTCAGCATTGACATTAGTACCAATGGTGTTTTTATAAGCCGAATCCGGGTAAACATTTTTTACAATGCCGTTCTCGGTAATCTGCAACACCTGGGCGTAGCGACTATTTTTTATTATTTGGCTGGCTATGCTGTCAAACTTATCGGGTACGCCGTATTGTTTATAAATGATCGCGAGGGTATTGGCGGCAGCCAAATCATTGAAAAGGATATTCCGGAAACGGTCTTTTGCTGCAGCAGCTTCATGTATCAGTTCGTCCGTCTGCTGCTGTTTCGATATTTTGTACTGTTGGTAAACCAAAAATTGGGTAAGTGCCATCAGGACGATGAACACAGTGGCAAATATCAATAATGGTTTGGACATATCGACAAGAAAGTTAACAAAGGTTAAGCAATTATGCGAAAAAAACAGCCAATTCGACACAGGCAGGGAACATAAATTGCGCCGGAAACCTGTTCGATCAATAAGAGGTATCTTTCCTCTTTTTTCTCTTTTTGCTGATATTCGAGTTATATTTATATATTGAATTTTATCCGGCCTGACATTTCTTAAAAATTTTGGCAAATGCTAAGAATAATGATTGCAGACGATCATCCTATCGTCCGCCAGGGCTTGGAGAAAGTTTTGCGGAAGGAGTATCCATCCGCTATCATTGAACAGGTTGCCTCCGGCGACGATTTGATCAAAAACGTAATAAAATTTGACTGGGATTTGATCATTTCCGATATGACCATGCCCGGTACCAACGGTTTGGAGGCCTTACAGCAAATCAAAGGATTCCGGCCACAATTGCCCATACTCATTTTGAGCATGCATCCCGAAGAGCAATATGCCCTAAGAGCGCTGAAGGCCGGCGCCTCCGGGTATCTGAATAAGGATATGATGGCCGAAGAGCTCATTGCAGCTACCCGTCGCGTCTTGATGGGCCGGAAATATATAACGCCTTCGATTGCCGAAAGACTTGCCGAGGTCATGAATGACGACCACTCCAGGTTACCCCATGAGCAATTGTCCGACAGGGAATTTGAGGTGTTAAAATTGCTTGCAAATGGTAAATCCCTGACAGAAATCGGACAACTGCTTGCCGTTACAGCAACGACGGTAAGTACCTATCGGGCCAGAATTCTGAGTAAAATGGGCTTTAAAACCAACGCGGATTTAACGCGTTACGGTATCTCCAATAATATCATATAAATTACTTATAAATCAATTTGTTAGATCCGCAAACTCCCTGAATAATAAATCTGGCTGACCCCACCACGACTGGGGATGAATCTCCTGCCGACAGGGCCCGTGTCGTCGAATAGCGACAAGCGCTGCTTAAAAAACAATACATGAGATTACTATTATCCACTATTTTTTTTGGGGTTGGATTGTAATTTCTTTGCAGTATCAAAAGAGCAAGTAAAAAGACGAAAAACCAACTATATAATCTCTGAAGCCCCGTTAGTCCGTACCCTATTCAAAACCGTCCTAAGATCCTATGAAAATTCCTGCCATTCCCCAAAACGAAACAGAAAGGCTCAATGATTTGGCCCTGTACAGGATATTGGATACCCCACGGGAAGCAAAATTTGATGACCTGGCAAAACTCGCGGCCAGCGTCTGCGGAACTCCCTTCTCTTTAATCACTTTTGTAGATTCGGAAAGGCAATGGTTCAAAGCCAGCGTTGGACTAAACTTGCCCGAAACGGAAAGGCGGTTTTCCTTTTGTGCGCATGCCATTTTGGGGAACGAGATCTGCCTTGTTCCCGATACGCTGGAGGATGAGCGGTTCATAGACAATCCTTTCGTCGTCAAAGAGCCGGGAATTCGATTTTATGCAGGAATTCCGCTCATATCTTTCCGGGGTAATAGCATCGGTACCTTATGCGTCCTCGATACGGCTCCAAAGGAGATAAATCCGCAGCAACAATTTGCCCTCCGGGTTATTTCGGACCAAGTTGTCAAACAATTAGAGCTTAGCCGTTCGAACCGGCAATTGCAGCGCGTATCGATCATGCAGGACCGGCTATTGACTCTTTTGGTGAAGGACTTTAAAAGTCCGATTTGCTCGGCAGGAACGCTCCTGAATGTGCTACAGGATGACAAAGGGGATAGAAATGCCTTGCAGACCATCATAAAAAAGGCCGCTGCGGAGTTCGGCTCGAACCTGGATATCCTCGACAACCTGGTGGAATGGGCAAGGGTCTATCAGGGTCTACCAGGTTCTAGCCAACCAGACGAGGACTTCGTTAAATTTATTACCGCCATTTTCGGCTTTTTGGAAAAGCAGGTATTTTACCGCAACTATCGCTTCTGCCAGACCCTGGAAAATTCACCTATTCGTATTGCCGGTTCAAACGGGCTGACATTTGTCATCCGGAATATTATTCATTGGCTTTGCGAAAGTGCCAGGGACGGCAGTATAGTCGTCCAGAGCTTTTCAGAACAGGATTCCCGGATTGTGATCAACATAAGGCTTGTGTCGATGTCGATATCCGATCAGATGGTAGATCGTATTGACAAATTTAACGGTAATGGTGTTTGGCCTGAAAACACGAATGCGCCGATCGAAGGGCTTCGACTCTTCCTGGCGATGGACATACTTAAAGAAATGGATGGGAGCAAGATGGCTTATTTCGACGGTGAAAACACCGTGGGGGTTGAGTTGATAGCGAAAGATATACATCACCTTAAATAGATTGGGCCGGATACTTCGGCTTTTCCCTTAATCCTGCGCCGGGCGATATTTTTTTATTATTTCTTTGCTGGAAGGCATAAAATGGCGTAAATTAATGCTCCACAACCACTAAGGCAATTTTCCTTCCTATGCAAGTCGCCAAGGGATTAGATATACTTATTGTTGAAGATAATCAAGGAGATTGGTTCCTGATTAAAGAATATTTATCAGAGTTTTTTTCAGAGGATATGATCGTTTGGAGCAAGTCCCTGGCTGAAGCCATCCTGCGCCTGGCTGAAAGGAGCTTTGATATAATTCTGCTGGATCTTTCCTTACCGGACAGTTTGGGAACCGCGAGCGTTGAACGGTTGACGCCCTGGTGCGGGGACTCGCCTGTGATGGTATTGACCGGCTATTCTGATGAAATGTATGCGAAGCAGAGCCTGAAATTAGGCGTTCAGGACTATTTGGTGAAGGACGACCTCAGTGCCACCCTCTTATTCAAGGCCATTTATTATAGTATTGAAAGGAACAACGCAAGGATTAAGGCGGTCATGGATGGGAAGCAAAAGGCGATGGAAATTTCAGAAGCCATCATAAGTGCTCAGGAGAAGGAACGGCTGGAATTCAGCATTGAACTCCATGATAACATTAATCAATTATTGGCTACCAGCAGGCTCTACCTGGACTTGGCACAGAAAGAAAAGGAGAATGTAGGATCTCATCTGGGTGAAGCCGATAAAATATTGAAATTGGCGATCGATGAAATAAGGAGCCTCTCCCATGCTCTTGCGTCTCCCAGCCAGAAGGGCATGTCTTTTGAGGAGGCGATAAGGGAATTGATGGAGAGATTTGCAGCCAGCACGGGGGTAAAGTTTATTTTGAATCTGCAGGGAATAAGTTCCCGGAAATCCTCTGAAAAGATCTTTCTGAATATTTTCCGGATCGTCCAGGAACAGCTTAATAATATCCTGAAGCACTCGCACGCCGATACCGTGGAAATCCATATTGAAGGCAGTAAGAGCTATATAGATTTAGCCATCAAGGATAACGGAGTCGGTTTTGATACAAATAAGAAAAAGAACGGCATCGGACTTGAAAATATCCAAACCAGGGCGGCTATGTTCAACGGCAATATGCAGGTCATCTCTGTGCCTCCAAATGGCTGCCTGATAAAAGTCAGGTTTGCACAAGAGAGTTGACCCCTGCCTGAACGATGGTATTACCATAAACGCCCCGTACATCGTACAGGGCGTTTATGGCGTTTAAGACAGCCAGGAACTAAAGGTCTGGCGTCTGCAATAATTTATACAACTCATCCAGTTTAGGGGACAGGATAATATCCGTTCTCCTGTTCAATGCCCTTCCGGCAGGACTGCTGTTGGACTGAACGGGGTCATACTGGCTATGACCGGAGGCAATCACTCTGACTGGGGCAACCTTATAATCGGTAGTGAGGATCCGCACGATCGAGGCGGAACGGGCCAGGCTGAGGTCCCAGTTATCCTGATATTTCCCCCGGATGGGAATTGAGTCCGTATGTCCTTCGATACCGACGGTAATATCCGGATTCAGGTTCAGGACTTCGGCCAGTTTTCCAAGCGCTTCCTTTCCTTTGGGATTTACTACTGCGCTACCAGAAGGGAAGAGCAAATTCTCCTGAAGGCTTACATACACTTTTCCGTTTTTAACGGCGACGGATAACTCATTCGATTTGAAACCGACCAGGGCGTCTGTCATCTTATTGCGGATTTCCTCGATCGCTTTTTTCTGTTTATCCATCAGCGCCTGCAGATGTTCCAGCTTCACCTGCTGGTTGATCAGGTCCTGTTTGCTTTTGCTTAAGAGAGATTGTTTGGCGGCGGCATCGGCCAGCAACTGGCTGTTTTTGTCCTTCAGATCCGTTATCTGACGGGAAAACCCGCCGATCTGTTTATTTAAACCTTCGATTACCTGTGCCTGGGAATCGATTTTTTGACCCTGATCGACCCCTTGTTGGGTGAGGCGGGCAATAGTGCCCTGTTGATCCTTTACCTTATTTGCCAGTAAGGCACTATCATATCTGGCCGAGGATAATGCCTGCTGGGCCTCATTGAATTTCTTGGTGGGCACGCAGCCTGTAAATGCGAAAAATCCTGTGACGATGACGCCCAGGACTGCCTTAGTTTTTGTCATAATGTGAGTGTTTAATGAGCCTGTTTGCGCAAAGGTTTTCCTTTGCAAATTGTTTCGCGGCAAATATAACGGCCGTGGCTAATTATACCCAATGCGGCCCAAAGAATTTTTTCCTGGCCACTGCTAAGTGCAAAACCGAACAAATGAGTCCGTTTTTGACATAGATGAACGGTATCCATTACCTTTGACGCGATATGATCTCCTTTCTCGCCCGTCATTCCGTGGTAAATGTGCACTACCACCAATGCTTTCAAATCGTTGTCAGCCTGAGGAACACCTTTGACAGCGTCATAGACGGCAGAGCATACCAGGGTCTCAACGGATTTTTTGTGAACCAGTACATTACTCACGCCTGCCAGGCGAAGGACACGGAGGCACTGGTGTATTTTATCGATGCGGAAAGTTATCAGGGCCGGCAGCTAAAGGAAATGCTGGATGGTAAACCCTTTATACCGATCGACGCTATTGCTGACATCACGCATACGGACATGACGGACATGGTGCTTTTCGCGGAGGACTTGCTCAACCGGCTGCTGCCGGGATTATCTTCCCAACCCCGCATCGACGACCGGATCCGGGAGGCCCTGGCGTACATCGATGACCGCCTGGAAAATCCGCTCGTGTTGGATGAGGTCGCTGGCCGGGTCTTTCTGTCTGCTGAGCGCTTCCGCCACCTGTTCGCCCGGGAGACTCGTGTTTCTTTTTCGCAGTATGTTCTTTGGAAACGCATCAAACAGGTCATCTTCCAGGTGCTGCAGAACGGCCTGCCCATGTCCACCGCCTCGATCCAAAACGGCTTTACCGACCAGGCTCATTTTACCAGGATGTTCCGCCGGACCTTTGGGGTTTCCGCCAAACAGCTGCTCAAGAACAGCCGCTACGTACAATTCCTTACGCCCTATGTTAAGGTAGCTTTGCCTTCATAAAACAATAATGTTTATGAAAGCTATACAAATTCCCTATTATGGAGGAGCAGAGGTGCTCCGACTCGTCGACATTGACCGTCCCATACCACAGGACAAAGAAGTTCTCATACAAGTAAAGGCTGCTTCCCTGAATCCCATAGACAGCAAGATCAGGAACGGTTATTTAAAAGACAGCATACCGCTGCCGCTGCCCCTGGTGCCAGGCTGGGAGGCCTCCGGTGTGGTAGCCGAAAGCCG
Source organism: Flavitalea flava (assembly GCF_054461575.1). NCBI lineage: Bacteria > Pseudomonadati > Bacteroidota > Chitinophagia > Chitinophagales > Chitinophagaceae > Flavitalea > Flavitalea flava. The sequence continues at coordinate 94,515 of NZ_JBTLQH010000020.1, read as the reverse complement.
CCTTGACGGTTTCAAGCCCGGAGACGAAGTGGTTACCCGTGTACCTTTTCAGCGTGGAGGCGCCTACGGCGAATATATGATCGCGGGCGATGGGGAGGTTGTTTCCAAACCCAGGGAATTGTCCTTTATCGAAGCCGCTACCTTGCCCATTGTGGCCGGTGCTGCGTATACCCTGTTGTACAAAATCGCCTCCGTCAAAGCAGGGGACCGTGTCTTTCTGCTGGGTGCAGGAGGCTCTGTTGGTTTGTATGCCTTGCAAATGGCCAAAACCCTGGGCGCGACCGTTATCGGCACCGCCACTGGCGAAGACCTGGACATACTCCGCGGCTTGGGTATCGATAAGGTCGTGGATTATACCATACCCGGCTACCTGGATGGCGTCCGCGACATCGATCTGGCGCTCGATTTTGTCGGAGGGTCAACGCAGGAAGCATTGATGGCTGTTGTCCGGAAAAACGGATTGCTGCTCTCCACCGTCAACCCACCCTCCGCCGACAAAGCTGCTGCGGCAGACATACGTGCCTCCTTTGCCGCGACAAACCTCGACCGGACCGTGATGGAAAAGGTGCTGGAGTTGACGGCCCGTGGTGGGATAAAGGTCCGGATCGGAAAAGTCCTGCCGCTCGCGCAGGCCGCCGAAGCGCACCGATTGATGGATGAGAGCGCCGTAGCCGGAAAAATCGTGCTCGTGTGACTACCAGGCAAACGTTAATGATAGGTTACCTACTGATTGATCAGAAACGCCATGAAATACCGGCTTTTCCCTCCAGGAAAAAAAATCCACAAAATGAGTATTATCCTACCTTTTTGAATGTATACTTTCCTTTAATGATTTGACGACTGTTGAAGGCATGATTTTGAAAGGCTGCTGGTACCACTTATAATTGGGGTAGAGGGATTAAAAAAACCATTGACCTTTTGGACAATGGTTTGGTGAGTTTATTTTTCTCTTGTTAGGGAAGATCCGAAGACCGGCTGACTCCTCTTCTGCCTCCTATAAAGGACAATAAGAATAACACAATAAAAATAAAGAAAATGATCTTGGCAATGGAAGCCGCACCGGCTGCAATTCCAAAGAATCCCAGCGCACCGGCTATAAGAGCTATAACAAGAAAAATTACAGTCCAGCGTAACATAGGCTTTTGTTTTAATGATGAATATAAATTGGGTCTACCTAATGCGCTTCAAAACTTATGCCACGGGATCGTCACAAAAGATAGTCTAAAGACAGAGACTTTTCAAGTCAGGCTTTCTTAATAGCACTGATTTCGCCATTTTTTTCAATATAGATTTTATCGATCTTTTCCATGTCTTCCGTTAAGGCTGACTTCCTTACGCCTTGAAGAACATCTTCCTGACAGACTAAGGCTTTAGACATATTTTTGGGGATAAATGAACCCTTTTTAAATAAAAGGATCATTTTGCCTTCCACTAACTGTTCTACCTTTTTATTGTGTACGACCAGCCAGCTCACTACCCGGTGAAGTAAAACTATAACAGTACTGCAGATAATGATCGGCATAAAATCGGAAGCTCCGACGATAGCCCGACTTAAAATGGCTCCCAACGCAATGGTAATGATATTATCCAACGGGGTGTGAAGGCTAAAGGAGCGCCTTCCTGAAATCCTTATCAGCAATAGGGCTATGAAAAATACCAATATTCCCCTGAAGGACATTTGTGTAATAGATAAATCCTTTCCTTCGCCGAAAATGTTTATGAGGATGTCCATAATAATTCTATGTAAAACCTAAACTGTTCCTTCAATTATTGGACCAGGTAGAATATCCTGCCAAGGGGGGAATTCAAAAAAAGACCGCTAAATTTCTTTAACGGCCTCTTTGTCCATCAATCTCTATTAAAACTACTTCCCGCTTTCTACTTCCCGCCTTTATTTTTTTTATCATGCTGGTCGGCATATTTCTTTGAAGCTTCCTTTCCTTGTTCGCCTGCTTTGGTATGATGACCCTGAGCGGCTTGTGCATGGTGTGCAGCTTTTTCGTTTTCTCCCTTACCTGCATGTTCAGCGGCTGTACGGTGATGTTTAGCAGCTTCTTCATGATGTTTGGCTGCTTCTTCGTGATTTTTCTGTGGCATAGTTCAATGATTTTTTTAAATGATGAATAATAACGTTTTGAACTTAATCAAACGCAATAGCTATGCCATGTGGAATACAGAAAGAAAACAGATTTGCCCAATGAAAAAAACCTGGATGGGCTAAAACCCTTTGGGAGTAAAGTTCTGTTTTTCTCTTTCAGGTATTTTATAGCGGGTAGGCAGTATCACTTTTTGTTTCCGAAAGCACAAAGAAGCTTTGAACGGTTGTGATATTTGGTAAAGTCGCGAGTTTGTTTCGGTAAAAAGAGTGGTAGGCTTCCATATCGCAGGTCGCTATCCTCAGGAGGAAATCAAAATTACCGGTCATTTGGAAACACTCCATGACTTCGGGGAATTTTGCAACTTCCTGTTCGAACTGTACAAGGGTGGAGGCGGCGTGATCATTCAGGAGCACCTGGCTGAAGGCTATCAGGCTCCTGTTTATTTTCTTTCGGTCCAGGATAGCAACGACTCGCTGGATATAACCTTGCTCCTTGAGGCGCCTGATTCGCTCATGGATTGTTGCGATCGATTTATGCAGCTTGTAGGAGATTTCTTTGTTCGTTAGTAAAGCATTTTTTTGCAAAAGCTTTAAAATCTCCTGATCGGTGGGGTCTAATTGGCTCATCGTCAAACGGGAATGAATATAAAGACAATAATAAGGCATTTTGTCAGAGAGACCTGATGTTTTTCTGCTTAACAAGCATATAAATCGAATAATTTATGGATTATTGACCATTGCTTGTCTAAAAAATCGGTATTATCTATTTTTAATGAATTATGAATAAGGATAATGTGGATTTGCCTGAATTGGATATTTCAGTAGAGGAAAGGTTCAGCCACCTATGGCACCTGGTTGGAAATACCCCGATGCTTGAAGTCCATTATAAATATGATGGGAAAAGCGGAAAGATATATGTCAAATGCGAACATTACAATTTAACCGGTAGTGTTAAAGACAGGATGGCTCTTTATATCCTGTACCAGGCTTATAAAAATGATAAAATAAAGGCCGGTGATCTTATTGTGGAAGCAACAAGCGGCAATACGGGAATCGCCTTCGCGGCAATCGGCCGTGCCCTTGGTCACCCGGTTAAGATCATCATGCCGGATTGGTTAAGCAAAGAACGGATTGATATTATTAAAAGCATGGGCGCCGAGGTCATTCCGATCTCGAAGGAACAAGGTGGTTTCCTGGGCAGTATCCGATTGTCAGAAACTATGGCAGCACAAAATCCATCCATCTTCCTGCCCCGCCAGTTCGAGAATCGTTATAATGCCCAGGCACATGAACAAAGTACCGGCCCGGAAATATGGCAGCAGCTGCGCACCTTTGGTAAGACTCCTGATGCTATAGTTGCCGGCGTAGGCACCGGAGGAACAATTATGGGCATTGGAAATTATCTGAAGGCTATGAACCCGGCTATTAAAGTTCATCCTCTCGAACCTGAAGAGTCACCTACGCTGACAACGGGCTATAAAGTGGGTAGCCACCGTATACAAGGTATTTCGGATGAATTTATACCTGCTATTGTTAAGCTGGATGAATTGGACCGGGTTATCCAGGCCAGTGATGGTGATGCCATCCTGATGGCTCAAAAGCTTTCCCGGGAATTGGGGCTTGCTGTAGGGATCTCCGCAGGAGCCAACGTGATCGGTGCGATCAGGATAAAAGAAGCCATGGGCGAAGATGCAACCGTAGTTACGCTATTGTGTGACGATAACAAAAAATACTTAAGCACCGATCTGATGAAAGAAGAACCTGTCAAAGAGAGTTACTTATCCAAACATATTGTTTTTACCGGATTCCATCCCATTGGCCGATTAAATAAATAGTAAATGAAAGATCGTTTTTTCATACGCTTTGGCGGCAGATTTATCTGCATTCGCATACAGGATATCCTGTATTTAGAGGCCTGCAAGAATTACTGCAAGCTGTTTACGGAGAAGGATGTATATATGGTACAGGCTACTTTGATCAGCTTTATGAAAATGCTGCCGCAAGATGATTTTTGCCAGATCCATCGTGCTTATATTGTTGCTCTGGCCAGAATCAGGTCGTTTACAACGGAGGAGCTTCAATTGGAAAAAAAGCAATTACCTGTTGGAGACAAATACAGGCGGGATTTTTTTAGGCGGGTTACCATCCTGAGTAATGATTATTCAGCCACGTCAAAACTATCCAAGGTATTAGACGAATAACGGGCTGAAGATTCATTTTAACAAGTCATAATTTTGAAATATCCGTAATAAGTATACCTTTATGTTAGAATTTTCATGAAAAAGGTTTTCGCCACCATATTAGCTATTATCTACCTATCTACTTCGATGGGGGCTACTGTCCATTTGCATTACTGCATGGGTAAACTCTTTTCCTGGGGTCTCTTGAATGAGGATAAGAAAGATTGCGGTCAATGCGGAATGCCTAAAAATAGTGCTGACGGCCGTTGTATGGCTGTTAAGGGCGGCTGTTGTAAGGACAAACAAACTGTCGTTAAGCTGGATAAAGATCAAAAAACCACAGAGTCGGCGTATACTTTATTTACCGCTTCTCCTGATCAATTATTGGGCAATCTTGTAAATCTGCCTGACAGATGCGTTTCTTCCCTTCTTGTTGACCATCCCACAACGAATGCACCCCCTGACCCCGATAAGGTCCCTCTGTTTATTCGAAATTGCCATTTCCGTATTTGATTTCTTTCTGCTTTAATGCCTGGCTTTCTGCCAGCATTCCGGGGGTTTGTTAAATACCCCTTTCACATTATTTCCTTATTTATTTTTTTTGTTCCTGGATAGTTCCGTCTGACGGCTATCCTATTATAATGCATTGCCGGATTGCTGCCGCAATCTGAGAAAATCGTAACCAACTATTTATTAATAAATACAAAAACAAAAAAATGAAGAAATTGCTCATTCTCCTGATCGTATTAACCGCCACTACGGCCTCTTTTGCACAAAGTGCCAAGGATACTACAATGCCCAAAAGCAAAATGCATCCCGCAGCGAAGACCGTATACACCTGTCCCATGCACCCGGAAGTAATCAATGATAAACCCGGCAAATGCCCAAAATGTGGAATGGACCTGGTGAAAAAGAAGCCAATGGCGAAACATGAAGCCATGAAGGGCATGAAGGGCATGAAGATGGACAGCACCAAGCATTAAAAAACACCAATTCAAAACCATGGTTCAGCAACTAATTGAACTATCCCTCCGTAACAGGTACCTGGTGCTGGTAACAGCCCTGGGCCTGTTTGCCTGGGGGGTATTCGCCGTCAGGCAAAACCCCATCGATGCTATTCCCGACCTGTCTGAAAATCAAGTAATTGTATTTACGGAATGGATGGGCCGCAGTCCCCAGATCATGGAAGATCAGGTAACTTATCCGCTGGTATCCAACCTGCAAGGCATTTCCAAAGTTAAGAACATCCGGGGAACGTCCATGTTCGGGATGAGCTTTGTCTACATCATTTTTGAGGATAATGTCGATGTTTACTGGGCACGTACCCGGGTATTGGAAAGACTGAATTATGCCCAACGGTTATTACCCCCTGAAGTAACACCCAGCTTGGGCCCCGATGGAACGGGTGTGGGACATGTTTTATGGTATACGCTGGATGCTCCGGGAATAGATCTGGGTGAACAAAGAGCCTTACAGGACTGGTATATCAAATTCGGATTGCAGACTGTACCCGGCGTCGCAGAGATCGCCTCCTTCGGCGGTTTTGAAAAACAATACCAGCTCGTTATCGATCCCGTCAAACTCCAATATTACAATGTATCTCTGATGGACGTGATCAGTAAGGTCAAGGCGAACAATAACGATGTTGGTGGCCGAAAATTCGAGATAAGCGATATGGCCTATATCATCCGTGGCCTGGGGTATATCAAAAACAAAGAAGACCTGGAAGGAATTGCGCTCGCCAATTATAAAGGGATACCGGTCCGGGTAAAAGATATCGGCACAGTGCAGTTAGGTGGGGACCTTCGGTTGGGGATTTTTGACCAGAACGGGGAAGGAGAGGTTGTGGGTGGTATTGTCGTAATGCGTTATGGCGAAAATGCCGACCAGGTGATCAAGGCGGTAAAAGAAAAAATGAAAGATGTGGAAAAGGGTTTGCCGGAAGGTGTTCACTTTAAAATCGCCTATGACCGAAGTACCTTGATTGAGGCAGCAGTGGAAAATATCAAAGGCAAGCTGGGAGAAGAAATGCTGGCCGTTTCACTTGTCGTCATTCTGTTTTTATTCCATTGGCGCAGCGCCATGAGCATTATTATTCAGATTCCTATCACCATTGCTATCAGCTTTATCCTGCTGAACGCTTTTGGCCTGTCCTCGAATATTATGTCGCTAACGGGAATTGCCCTGGCCATTGGGGTAATTGTGGACAACGGCATAATCATGTCAGAAAATTCTTACCGGAATCTGGCCGAATGGCAGGAAAAGCATTCTGGCTCATTAAAGCATTCACTGAATAAATAACATCGTATGGCTTTTAAAAATTACAAAGAAGGCTGGGAGAAAAAAAATAATTACTACCGGATACCAAAGGCAGAAAGACTTACTATTATCGAAAGGTCTTGTAAACAGGTATCCCGTGGCGTATTTTTTTCCACCATCATCATAATTACCTCCTTCCTGCCTGTATTCCTGTTAACGGGCCAGGAAGGAAAGCTATTCCATCCTTTGGCCTACACCAAAACCTTTATCCTGCTGGTGGATGCGTTCCTGGCAGTGACCCTGGCACCGGTACTGATTTCCTTTTTTATGCGGGGCCGGTTCCGCGGCGAACAGGCCAATCCGGTCAACCGGGTATTGGAAAGGATCTATGAACCGATCATACGGCTATGTATCCGGTGGAGGAAAACCACCATAGGTATCAATATAATTGCGTTATTGATCAGCATCCCCCTTATCCTGAGCCTGGGCAGGGAGTTTATGCCGCCCCTGGATGAAGGGTCTATTCTTTTTATGCCGGTTACTTTACCTGATGTTTCCAATTCCGAAGTGAAAAGAATCCTGCAGGTCCAGGACAAGATTATCAAATCCACCCCGGAAGTGATAAACGTGCTGGGAAAGGCCGGCCGTGCCAATTCTGCCACGGATAACTCTCCCATCAGCATGATCGAGACGATCGTATTGCTCAAACCCAAATCGCAATGGCGGTCTGGTTTTAACAAAGAGGATATTATCAATGAACTGAACAGCAAACTACAGATACCCGGTGTGACCAATGGATGGACACAGCCAATTATCAACCGGATCAATATGCTTTCCACCGGGATTCGTACCGATGTAGGTGTCAAGGTGTATGGCCAGAACCTGGATACGATTTATGCCTTCGCACAGAAAGTAAAAACTGAATTAAAGGGAATCGCAGGGGTAAAAGATCTGTACGTCGAACCCATCACCGGAGGTAAATATATTGACATCAATATCAAACGGGATGAGATTGCCCGGTATGGGCTAAGCATCGATGATGTGAATGCCGTTGTGGAAAGCGCGCTCGGCGGCATAAAACTGACAACTACCATTGAAGGTCGCCGGCGTTTCTCCGTCAACGCCCGTTACGGCCAGGGTTTTCGGGATAATTTAGAAGCGCTGAAACGTTTGTCCGTACAAACCACCTTATTTGGCCCTATCCCTTTGAGTGCTGTAGCGGATGTTCAGCTAACGGAAGGACCACCCATGATCAATTCTGAAAATGCCTTATTGCGGGGTACCGTTCTTTTCAACGTACGTGACAGGGACCTGGGCGGTACCGTGCAGGAATCGCAGGACCGGCTGAATAAAATGCTAACCCGCCTGCCGAAAGGTTATTTCCTGGAATGGAGTGGCCAGTATGAGAACCTTATCCGGGGGGAAAAGACATTAAAACTTGTTTTACCAATAGTTCTGGTGATCATCTTTATTTCTATGTACTTCGCCTTCCATTCTGCGCGGGAAGCCTTGCTGAGTTTAATTTCGATTCCTTTTGCGCTGATCGGAGGAGTGTTTCTGGTGTATTTCTGGGGAGTGAATTTATCGGTGGCAGTCGCCGTCGGTTTCATTGCGCTGTTCGGATTAGCGGTGGAAACGGGTATCGTAATGGTGATTTATTTGAATGATGCCATGCAGCAGTTGGTGGCTGCAAAAGGAAATTCCAGGGAGACCATTAGTAACAATGACTTGCGGGAATATGTAGTACGCGGGGCTGCTAAAAGATTACGACCAAAACTGATGACAGTATGCGTGGCCCTGTTCGGCCTTATTCCCATCTTATGGAGTTCAGGAGTGGGTAGTGATGTGATGAAACCCATTGTACTGCCTATGATCGGAGGAGTATTCACTTCGTCTATTCATATTCTATTGGTGACCCCCATCATTTTCCTCCTGACAAAGGAATATGAATTGAGAAAACATGGCAAGATCGATACACTGGAAGTAAAATAGTAAATCATGCAACGATTAGTAATTATAATGATGGCTGTTTTTGTATTTCGGGCGGAGGTCCGCTCTCAAGCCATAATGAAACTGGATGAAGTATTGTCGCTGGTCCAGGCCAATCATCCTTCATTAAGGATTTATGATGCGGATATCCGGTCTTCAGATGAAGCGGCAAAAGGAGCGCGGAGCTGGATGCCACCGGAGCTGGGAACTGGCTTATGGATGACGCCCTATAATCCCTCCCTCTGGAAAAGAAATGCCGATGGTACCAGTGGGATGGGGCAGTATATGATTTCCGCCCAGCAAATGATCCCCAACAAAAAAGAACTGGACGCGAACGAAAAATACCTGAGGACAGTGTCTGCTGGTAGTAAGGAGTCCCGGCAAGCGAATCTGAATGATCTGTATGCGGCTGCTAAAAAAGGTTATTACTCCTGGTTGATCACGGAGAAAAAATTAACGGTGCTGGATGATAATGAAAAACTGCTGAATTTTATGATCCAAAGCACAGAGATCCGCTTTAAGAATAATCTGGGCAAACTAAATGGGTACTACAAGGCTCAAGCGGCATTGGGCAATATAGAGAACCAACGGATTATTCTGCAAAATGAAATTACCCAGCAACAGGCGATTTTAAATACCCTGATGAACAGGGACAAAATGACTCTATTCCGCATCGACACCTCCTATAGCATTAAAGACTATGGCTTTAATGACACTAGCCAGGCTGATAGCAGCTATTTCGGCCAAAACCGAAGCGATATAAAGGCAGTTCAAAAAAATATTGATTTGGTTTATTTGCAGCAAGACCTGGAAAGAAGTAAATTAAAACCCCAATTCGGAATCCGGTACGATCATATGTTTGGTTTCGGAGGACTGCCGATGCAATATTCCCTGATGGCAATGGTGAAACTTCCCATGGCCGCCTGGTCGTCCAAGGGAACCAAAGCAACTATCGAGAGCCTGAAATGGAAAGAGCAATCACTGATCCAACAAAAGCAACTACTCATTAATGAAGCCACCGGGCAGGCGCAGGGCATATTAGCTGCCATTGACAGCAAAAAAAGGCAGATCCGGCTTTTCGAACAAAAAATCATACCAGCACTGACAAAGAATTACCAGGTCCTGCAGTTAGGCTATGAACAGAATACCGGTGAATTATTCGAATTGCTTGATGCCTGGGAAACACGGAATGTGACCCAACTGGAATATTTACAACAGTTACAGGATCTGCTTTCCATGCAGGCAGAGATGGATAAAATACTTGAACAAAAATAAAGCTATGCAGATAAGAAATTTTAAAATGGCTTTCAGTGCGCAACCCGCATTCTTCATAATGGCTTTCGCCGCGTTGATCCTGACCATGTCTGCTTGCAACCATCGTCCGGTCAACCAGGTTACTAAACCGCAAGCCGAACAGGTCGCCGAACCTAAAAATTCAGTCATTGACCTGCATACGCTGCTTCAGCCGACCAATACCGCTGTAGTGTCCGATATCCCGGTAACGACCTTACAGTCGTCCAATCTATCAATGTCCATTGTGGCATTGGGTCGGGTGGACTATGATACCCGGCAGATTCAGACTATCGCTGCCAGGGTCTCCGGAAGAATTGAAAGACTGTATATAAAATATCGGTATCAACATGTCCATAGGGGAGATAGGATCATGGATATTTATAGCCCGGAATTAGTTACGGCCCAACAAGAACTATTATTTCTCCTGCACAACGATCCCGGCAATGCCACCCTGGTGGATGCAGCCCGAACGAAATTAATATTGCTTGGATTGGATGCCGGACAATTACAACAAATCGCCCAATCCGGCAAAGCCTTGTATAAGGTGACGGTATATTCCCGCTATACCGGACATATCCATGAAGCAGGCAATTTGGCAGAAATTCCCGGCGGACCTCGTCCCATGGACGTTACAAAACAAATGGGTGAACTTCCCCTCAAAGAAGGGATGTATGTACAAAAAGGTCAGACCGTATTCCAGTTATATAACACGGATCAGAGCTGGATCATCCTTAACCTTTATTCCGGCAGTTCACCTCTTGTAAAAACCGGTTCTCCGCTCACCATAACCCCGGAGACGGACCCGGATAAACCTTTTGAGGCCAGGATCAGTTATATCGAACCTTTTTACCGCGACAATAGCAAAACGCTTACGGCAAGGGTCTATTTCGATAATGCTGTCAGAAAGTTACCCATTGGTAGCCAGGTAAAAGCCACTATCCGGGGAGCTACCGGCCCGGGAACCTGGTTGCCCCGGGAAGCCGTCCTGTCGCTGGGGCTTCACCAGGTAGTGCTAAAGAAGGAGAAGGGTATTTTTCAGGTCAGCGCCGTGCAAACAGGCATGATAACGGACGGCCTGATCCAGATCATTAGCGGATTAGGCGCTCAGGATAGCGTAGCCGCGAATGCTCAGTTTTTAATGGACAGCGATAGTTTTATTAAAGTAAAAGGTTAGTTATGACAACATTATTTAAAAACCCCCTTCTACCCACCAGCACCGTAAGACTCTTTAGGCTATTTTCCTTCATGCTGCTCACCCTTTTTTTGGTAGCATCCTGCAAGATGGGAAAGAAAAATACGGCAAAGGCAGACCCAGACGTATATTATACCTGTTCGATGGATCCGCAAGTCGTAGAATCCAAACCCGGTAAATGTCCTATTTGTCATATGGAATTGACTGCGGTCAGGAAGAGTCAGCAGCAAAACAGTGATGAAATAAAACTCAGCCCTGAACAAATTGAATCAGGCAATATCCGGGTGGACACTATCCGCCCCGCCAGTATGGCCAGAGAAGTAGTATTGACCGGAACTGTCAATTTTGATCAGTCTGCCTTAAACGCAGTAAGTGCAAGGATCGGCGGCAGGATAGACAAGTTATATTATAAAAATATAGGGGATGCTATTCCTAAAGGGGCCCGCCTTTATGATCTGTACAGCGAAATCCTGAATAATGCCCAACAGGAATATCTCCTTATTTTAGAAAAGCAAAAGATTTTAGGCAATTCCATTGTCAATTATGTTGAGCTGGCACAAAGCGCAAAAAACAAATTATTGTTGTGGGGCATGAGCGAATCACAAATTGCCGGATTGGCTAAGAATGGCAAGGCAACAGCAACTACCCCTTTTTATGGTACAGGAGCAGGAACCATTACGGAATTGAGCGTAAAGGAGGGAGACTATATAGCAGAAGGAGGAACGATTGTAAAAATGGCCGACCTTTCCAAACTGTGGGTGGAAGCCCAGGTATATACATCTCAACTTTCTATGTTCAATGCAACAGGGAAAGCGCTTATACAATTTCCGGATCTCCCCGGAAAGACCATTCAGGGTAATATTGTTTTTGTCAATCCGGAGATTGACCCGGATAACCGGATCAACTTAATTCGGGTGGAGATTCCCAATACAGACAATTTGCTGAAACCAGGCATGGCTGCCTATGTAACCATCAATGATCCCCAACGAAAAATGGTATCTCTTCCCGCTGATGCTGTCCTCAGAAATGGTAAAATTTCTGTTGTTTGGGTAGAGACAGGCCAAAATACGTTTAAAAGCCGGATGGTCGAAACCGGCCAGGAGGGAGATGGGTTTATCGAAATAAAATCCGGTTTGCAGCCCGGAGACATCGTTGTCCTGAGTGGATCTTATTTATTGCAAAGCGAGTATATTTTTCGCAATGGAGCTAACCCAATGGAAGGAATGGATATGGGCAATATGAAAATGTAACAAAAAAAACTCCCGGGAAAAGGTAAATGCTCTCACCGGTTGGACCGATAATATTTATTCCGTTTTCAGACTCCTTATAGGATTGGCAATCGCCGCGCGCAACGCCTGGGAGCTCACCGTGACCAGTGCGATGAGCAACGCAGCCATTCCTGCCACCAGGAAGATCCACCAACTGAAGTTTACCCGGTAAACAAAGTCCTGCAACCATTTATTCATGATCCACCACGCGAAAGGGGCGGCGATGATAAAAGCGATGGCCACCAGTTTCATAAAGTCGGCTGAAAGCAAGCCGACGATCCCATGCATGCTTGCACCGAGCACCTTACGGATCCCGATCTCTTTTGTTCTTTGCTCTGCAACAAAAGTCGCCAGCCCGAACATACCCAGACAGGAGATCAATATTGCCAATACCGAAAAGATAATGGCAATCTTTCCAACCTGTTGCTCGGATTGGTACATTTCGTTAAAAGAATCATCCAGGAATCTGAAACTGAAAGGTAAACCAGGCGCCAGGGCTGTCCATTTGTTCCTGATCTCTCCGATCAGCGGGGTGATGGCGGCCGTATTCACCTTAAAGGAGGCGAGGCCTATGCTTCTTTGCAATAGGAACATAAGTGGACGTACCTCATGGTGCAGGGTCTCAAAATTAAAATTTTTTACGAGACCTACAATTGGATAAGCGGTCGGCTTCCCAGCGTCATCGAAGGTATATATATTCTTTCCGATCGGATCGGCGAACCCTAAAACCGCCGCAGTCGTCTCGTTTATGATCACCGCCGACGAATCGGTTCTGAAATTGGAGGAAAAATTCCTACCCTTCAGCAGTTTGATCCCTATTGCAGGCAGGTATCCATCATCGATCGCCCAGGTCTCTGCATTGAAACTATTTGTTGGAGTTTGGACGGGGGCTTTGCAAATATTATATGCGTTACGGGAGGACTTGGATACCGGCAGAAAAGCGCTGAGCGTCCCTCCTTTTATGCCGGACAGTTGTGTCACTTCCTTCTTAAATACTTCTGCATTACTGCCCAAAGCATCGGTGCCATTGATGATCAATACCTGGTCTTTATTGAATCCAAGATCGCGTGTCTGAATATAATGCAATTGCCTGAACACGACGATTGTCCCGATGATCAGCACAATGGAAGTTGTAAACTGGAATATGACCAGGGCGCTCCGAAGCCCTCCGCTCCTTGTACCTGCCTTCAGCCGGCCTTTTAATACTTCGATCGGTTTAAAACCGGAGAGGAAGAATGCCGGGTAGCTTCCTGCCAGCAGACCGACTGCAAAAGGCAATGCGATCAGCAGGGGCAGGATCACCGGGGAAAAAAGACTTAACAAGGTCAATGTCTTGCCGGATAATGAATTGAAAAGCGGCAGTGCCAGAAAGACGATCCCGATGCCGGCTAGTAAGGACAGGAGCACCATCAGGGTAGATTCCGTGAGGAACTGCATTACCAGTTTACTGCGTTCGGAACCCAATACTTTACGGATGCCCACTTCCCGGGCCCTGCCGGCGGATCGGGCCGTCGTCAGGTTCATGAAATTGATGCAGGCAATAAGCAGGATGAACAAGGCCACGGCTGAGAAAATGGCTACATACTGTACACTGCCGGTCGGGCTCAGCTCTTCTCCACCCTGTCTGTCGGAATACAGATGGATCCGCGTTACCGGAATCAGCGAAAAGCTAATCCGGTTACCTGATTTTTCGAAGTCGGCCATGCTGTAGATCTGAAAATCCTTCATCGCGGGGATGAGGTGTTTCACGATATAGTTTGGGAACAGTTTTTCAAAGGCTTTTTGATCGGTACCCGGTTTAAGGGCCAGGTAAGTGTGAAAATTGACATTACCTATCTGTCCCCATTTATAATCGAGGCTCTTCATCGAGAATAACAGGTCAAAATGGAAATGCGTATTGCGGGGCATATCCGGAATCACGGCCATCACTTTATAGGGCACGTCTTTGCCGCCTTCCTGGACATCGAGCATTTTGCCGATGACCTCGCCTGCCGATCCGAAATAGCGGGCCGCAGCCGATGCTGTCATCACCACGGTATGCGGGTCATTCAACGCAGTTCGCGTATCGCCTGCCAGGGCCGGGAATGCAAAGACATGGAAGAAGGTTGAATCGACATGGGCTACATGCGCTTCGGTGACATATTCATTCCCTTTCCTGATCAGTTTGGTGTCACCCTTAGGGGCGTAAATTCGAGTATACTCCTGTATCTGAGGATAATCATTTTTAAGGAGGGTACCCATCATATCCGATGTCTCTGCCAGGCGAAGCTCCTGACCTCCCCAACGGGCATCCATATTGATCCGGTAGATATTTCCCTGTTTATCGTAGTAACGGTCGAAGCTCAGTTCGTCCAGCACATACAGGGAGATCAGCAGGAAGCAGCCAAGACCGATGGCGAGGCCGGAGATGTTGATAAAAGAGAATGTCCTGTTCCGCAGGAGGCTTCTCCAGATGACTTTCAGATAATTTTGGAGCATGTTTGCCAATTGGTTTTTACGCGTAACCAGATTATCCAAAACCGATGCCCCTTTTACATCAAACTGATTATCAGATTGATGAAGATCTAAAAGCGTTCCCTACTGTCCGCTTCCGGTACAAAAGCAGTCCGGATCCGGTCACCGAAAAATTACCCTTCCAACCAATCTATCCTTGTCATATTAACTAAAAATAGAAGCCATTTTTTCCAGGCTTTGTTCCAAACCAATTTGTGCAAAGTTGCTCATCGTGCCCATATCAGCATACTCTGTAACGGTCATTTCTGTTTTACTATTTTCAACTTCCCTGAAAGTTACAACGGTTTTAATATCCATGGGAAAGTCAGGCGGCATACCTAATTTGATAGGTTCGGTTTTATTGCCTTCTTTGTCAGCCAGGTTTTGAATAAACTCAATTGTTTGTAGCGGAATAATTTTTACATATTCCCAAATGGAATAAAATTCCTGGTCACCCATTTCTTTCGGGGCTTTCATACTTACCAGGGATTTACCACCTTCCCGAAAATCAATTTTTGCCAAAGGCGATATAAAATGTTTTGGACCCCACCAACGCTTAACCAACTCAGGGTCCACCCAAACTTCCCAAACCATTTCGACGGGAGCGTTAAATATTTTCGTAACTTCTATTTGTTTGGCCATACTTGTTTGAATTATCTAATTTAAGCAATCGATGAATCTATATTTTTATTATTTCTTTTCATAGCCTCAGGCATTTTGTAATGCTTCAATATCAAATTTTCGCATTTTCATAAATGCCTGTACAACACGTTGCCCGTTTGCTGGGTTTGCCATAAGTTCACCTAATATGGTTGGGACTACTTGCCAGGATAATCCGAACTTATCTTTACACCATCCGCACGAGCCTTCCTGACCTCCATCAGCTATGAGTTTGTACCAATAGTAATCAATTTCTTCCTGATCCTTACAGGGAATAACAAAAGAAACGGCTTCGTTAAACTGAAAGTTAGGGCCCCCGTTTAAACCCATAAAAAATTGCCCACTAAGTTCAAAATTTACCACCATTCCTGAATCGTTGAGTATTTTTGAATTGGGAAAAATGGTGCAGTAAAAATCTGCTGCTGCCCTGGCCTGACCATCGAACCATAAACATGGATACATTTGCTTTTTCATGTAATCTGATTTTAAATTGTTGGTTAATTATTTGTTGTGATTCTTTTTTTTTGTTTGCATTTCAGTCAGTAAATCATCAATTGCTGTAAACCTGCCCTCCCACAGTTTGCGATAAGGCTCCATCCAATCTGCTATTTCTTTCATTTTTTCAGGGTTGAAGTGATAATAGATTTCTCTGCCGGATTGGGTTTGTTTCAGTAATTCACATTCGGTTAAAATTTGAATATGCTTTGAAATTGTTTGTCTTGCCGAATCAAAGTTTTCGGCAATTGCACCCGGTGTCATCGCCTGTAAAGCCACCAAACCCAATATTACCCTTCGGGTTGGATCGGCTATCGCCTGAAAAACGTCCCGTCTTGTCTCCATAATACGCAGTTATTTGACTGCGAATATAAGTGCAGTTATTTAACTGCGCAAATTTATTTTCCCTGTAACCATTTATAAGGATCGGTAGTCTAAGAAAATCAATTACTTAACTCTTAACCAGGACCATGTTTAAAAACTATCTGAAGATTGCGCTTCGTATTTTTTGGAAGCATAAGATTTATGTCGCCATCAACCTCGCAGGACTCGGCTTTGCGCTCGCCTGTTGTATCCTTTCTTACCTTAATTATAATTACCGGGCGTCTTTTGATACTAATCACTCCCATACCGGAAATATTTATCGTGTCAATTCATTAAGGAAGATGGATGGCGCTACCCGGCGGTGGGGTATCGCCCCGGCGCCTTTGGGCAGTTCTATGATTAATGATATTTCCGGTATTGACCGGATGGCACGTTTGTACAGCCAGAACGTTATTGTTAAGAAAGATGAAAATGTAATAAATGAAGAATTATATTTTGCGGACCCAACCCTGTTTAGCTTTTTTCATTTGCCGTTGGCAGCGGGGAGTTTTGATGGATTTGGAGGCAGGAATAATATGGTGATTAGCGGGACGCTGGCACTCAAATATTTTGGTAAAGAACAAGCGGTCGGAAAGCAGTTGACCTTAGTGAAAGATGGACGAAGCGGAGTCTTTACTGTAATAGGGATACTGGGAAAAACACCACTGAATTCAAGCTTCCAATTTGACATGGTGGCATCATTTGACAATGCATTGGTAAACCTGGAAAATGATCTTACAGACTGGCGTCATGCCGCGCTGATGACCATCTTCGTGGAAATTAAAAACAAACAATCGGTAACAGTAATAACCCGGATTTTAGACCGGTACACAGCTATACAAAACCGGCAGCGGGAAGACTGGAAGGTTGAAGGATTTTATTTTCAGCCTTTCCGGGAAATAGCACTTAGCTCTGATATAGATTTTGACAGCTATGTCCAGGGCGGTTCATTGAATAACAATCCCCGGGGTGTGGTGGTGTTTGTACCGGCTATCCTATCCCTATTTATACTAATAATCGCGTGTTTTAATTTTACAAATATTTCGATAGCCTTTGCCGGAACGCGGTTGAAAGAAATAGGTATGCGCAAAGTCATGGGTGGAAGAAAACGGCAATTAATAAAACAATTCTTAATGGAAAATATCTTAATTGGTATAATTGCTTCCCTATTGGCTGTAGTTCTGGTGAAAAGTATTTTGCCTTTATTAAATAGCCAGTCAGGAATTGAACTGGGGTTCAATATAAAAGAAAACCCTGTCTTACTACTATTTCTTTTTCTTTTGCCTGTCAGCACTGCATTGGTTGCAGGGCTTTATCCGGCATTCTATATTAGTTCTTTTGAACCCATCGGCATTTTGAAAGGCACTACCCGATTTGGACCGAAAAGCCCTTTTACCAGGCTGCTGCTTTTTGTGCAGTTTGTTATATCATCTCTGGCCCTCATCATTGGGATAACCCTTACAAAAAATGCAGATTATCAGGATAAAGCGGATTTTGGTTATGCAATAAATGATATTGCGGTGACGGCCGTAAGCAGTGGTCAGGAATTTACTGTTTTAAATAGTATGTTGCGCAGCAATGCAGACATTGCCGGTACCGGTGGCGCAGTACAACAAATAGGAGCGGGCTCGGTAAGCGCTAAAGTGTCAGCAGACAATAAAGAGGTGACTGCACAATTAGCGGCAGTCGGTGGGGAAGCCTATTTGAAAACAATGAATATTCGTTTACTTCAGGGCAGACATTTTTACAACAGTGAAGTTGACAAAAAGAGCTCAGTAATAGTAAATAATACCCTGGTTAATCAATTGCATATCAGCCAGCCTGTTGGTAAGCAGATTAAAGTAGATAGTTTTTATTATACCATTATCGGAGTAGTTTCCGATTATAAAGAGCTTGGTTTACACGGTGAGATTCCTCCCTGCATTTTACGCCTGGCATCAGCGGATGAATTTAAATTTATGGTGGTTAGGGCGAATGCAGGCCGTCTGAAGGATGTACACAAGGCCATTAAAAAAGCCTGGCACAAGGTAGCCTCCGATAAACCCTACAATGGTTTTTTACAATCTGATGTAATTGAAAAGGAGAAATATATGAACCAAGGGCTTCAGTCGGTTTGTTTCTTTTTGGCAGGTATTATCATGGTCTTATCTGCTTCAGGATTATTTGCGCTGGTATCGCTCAATATTCTACGCAGGAGCAAGGAAGTTGGGATAAGAAAAGTACTGGGTGCTTCTATTCCTTACCTCATGGGATTGATAACCCGGGATTTTATATGGAACATTACGGCCGCCTTTGCAGTAGGATCTTTATTTGCTTATCTGATTATTGATAAAATCATTTTCCGCTTCATATATGTTTATCATACGGAGTTTAGCATCGATATTTTTATCAGCGCACTGTGTCTTGTTATCGTATCATGCTTTGCGACACTAGGTTGGAAAGTATATATTGCCTCTAATTCGAACCCTGGCCATATATTGCGTAAGTAATAAATACCGGACATTTTTACACTTAAAAAGCCCTGCGATTCATAAATTTGTCAGATGGATAGATTAAAAGCCCCCATTCCTTATTATACGGATATCAACGAATTTCTGGAGTCTATTCCCTGGCCTGGCAGAACGGCCAACCCGGATTTTTACTGTCTTCGCTTAAAAAAATTAGACCAACAGGTGCAGATTTACCGGCCCCCGTTTAAAAGATCATTTTATTTTTTCGCCCTGCTTGTCAATTCCGGAAGTATTCAAATTAATTTTAATGACCAAACGGTGAGTGACCCTGATTCATATCTTGTATTCCATTCTCCGGGGTTGGTGTATAGCTTTTCCCACAGTAATGCTTTGGAAGGCTATGTGATTTATTTTACCTCCGAATGTTTCTCCTTTTTTAAACCGGATTTTCATACGGAATTTCCATTATTTGACTTACTGCACACCAATCTGTTTAAGTTTGATCATGCTACTTTTGAAAAAATAAAGCCCCAGTTCGAAGAGGTATTCGGGGCATACGAAAGGTCAGACAAGGAACAACATGTGGAGGCCAGGGTCAGGTTGCTCGCCTTGCTCTATCAGTTGAAGGACTTTGCCCTTGAAAGAAAAAAAGAAATAAGGCTGGCCACCCCTCAGCAAATACTACTGAGAAAATACATCGAATTGATAAATAACCACTATATCGATAAACGAACCGTGCAGGAATACGCGGATCTTCTTTCCGTAACAGCAAATTATCTATCCCAATCGGTCAAATCCATTTCGGGTAAAAATGCGCTTTCATTTATTACAGAAAGGGTGATACTCGAGGCGAAGTCCTTAATCCGTTATACCGATTTTGAAATTGCTGAAATTGCCTATCAACTGAACTTCTCAGATCCGGCCAACTTTGGTAAATTCTTCAAAAAACAGACGGGAATTTCTCCTTCGGCCTTTAGGAAATCCTGAAACTGATAAAATTTACCGGTTTAACCAATTTTTAGACCATTCGATCTGGTCCGGATTATTTTCCTTTGCTGCCCTAAACAGATTATACAAAGTCAAAATTAATATCATGGCAACAAAAGTTTTTATTAATCTACCCGTAAAAGACCTGGTAAAGTCAAAGGCCTTTTTTGAAGGGCTTGGCTTCCACTTCAATCCGCAATTTACCGATGAAAAGGCAGGCTGTATGGTCATCAGCGAAACCATTTATGCGATGCTGCTGACGGAATCCTACTTTAAGACATTCACTAAAAAAGGGATAAGTGATGCCAGGAAAGCTACTGAGGTTATTATCACGCTGGACGCAAGTTCCAAAGAAGAGGTGAAGCGTATTGTAGCCAAAGCAGAAGAATTGGGTGCTTCCATGTACAGCGAACCGCAGGATCATGGCTGGATGTACCAGCATAATTTTGCAGATTTGGACGGTCATCAATGGGAATTTGCCTACATGGATCTATCTCAATTGCCTGGCTGATCCGGTTGCGGCGACGATGGAGATGGTGGTGAGGAAGGCGATTGTGGCGGCGGTTTATGGATATAGATTTCCTGTTGTAGGAAGGGGTTGGTGAAATTATTTTCTTTGAAGGCCTTATCAATGGCAATAATAAGATCACTTTTTGTCTGGGAGCTGTCATTCAGACTTCTCGCCCAAAAAAATAGTTTGACTTCGATAGTGCTGTTCCTGAATTCCTGGAACAGCACGACAGGAGCGGGATATTTCAGTATTCTCTCGTCCTTACCCATGATATCCCTCAGCAGTTGCTGTGTAAATTCAAGATCGGTACCATACGCCACTCCGACCACAATGTTCATTCTTTTTTTATTGCCGGCCAGTGTCCAGTTGATCAGATGGGATTTCAGGAGATCGCCGTTCGGCATGATCATGTCAGCGCCATCCCAGGTGGAGATAATGCTGCTCCGGAAGCCGATGGATTTCATGGTTCCCCCCTGGTTGTCGACATCAACGACATCGCCTACATTGACAGGTTTTTCAAAGGCAAGGATCAGACCGCTTACCAGGTTATTGACGAGTGTCTGCAATCCGAAACCTATGCCGACTCCCAACGCACCCATTATGATGGCTATCTTATCCATGGGTATGCCTGCCGCGGCAAAAGCAAAAAAGAGACCCAGGGTAATGATGGATATACGTACCAGTAAAAGCCAGCTGCCGATGGCGGCTTTTACTTCTTTAGCCGGATTCCCGGGCCGTGCAGCATGTCTGTCTGTCGCAAAATAAGAGACAATGCGGGAAATGACAACGGATAAACCCATGATGAAGACGAACAACAGCAGTGTATTGATCGTAAAGGTATAATCGCCGACAGAGCGTTCATCGCTAAGGAAATCCTTTATAGGATTGGATATCAATCTGAACGCGTAGAAGTTCCGGCCGAAGAGGATGAGCCAGCCGGCGATGAGGAAAATATAAAACAGCGGCGGAGCCTGGGGACCAACCCGCTGAAAATTTATATAAAACAATTTTTTTTCCTGGCCGGTATATACCCTGAAAGCAAGCGCTATTCCCTCGTTGATCAGCCTTGCGGTCCACAGGAACATGATGGCGATGATGACATTGAAGTAACCGCTGGAAAGCAGGGTTTTTGAAAAATTATACCTGCCAGAACAGTTGGCAAGCACCGAAGCTAACTCAAGCACCGCAAGGAAGCCGATAAAATAGATGATCCATTTTTCTTTCAGTACCTCTCTGCTGCCTCTGGCAAGGGCGACCATGCTGATGATCATTCCGGCGAGTGCCAATAAAAGCATCATCCATCTTTCTCCCCACGATGCCTGAAGGATCAGATTATCCAGACAGGCCAACAGGAAAAGCGCCGCTATGGCCAACCAGACGCGCATCCAGTAGCGGGAAATAAAACCATGAAAAATATAGGTAAGCGCCCCGGCCGAAATTATCCATAAAATTGCGCTGAATATAAACGGCGGAGAAAAAAACAGGAACTGGAATACATTAAATACGATCATAATGGCCGACAGCAATGGGTATCTCAACACCAATTGCCCTGCACGATCCGTCTGCAGCAGGTTTTGCTGTTGGTAAATCTTTTTGAGCGATAATAAATAAAGAGCGGATAATATCGTCAGCAACAGTAACAAGCCGATCTTGCCAAGATTATCAATCCCATAAAAACGAAGGGTGAGCAGCCCTTTGGCAAGTGAGTATTTGACGACCTCGCTAAAAGGTCTGTCCTGCCCGGCCTTTCCCCATATATCGGGCAATTCGCGGTTAAAGGTATGGCGGTAAAGGTCACGCTGATATAGTTCTATTTCATCCCTGCTGGCGACGATCTTATATACCTGCATGTTAACTTCGGTCTGCAGGGTCTGGACATGGGACATGGCTTTTTTCAACATGCTGACCACAGGAGCGATCTCATGGGCCATAACTCCCAGTTTCTGCAGGTATTTGACGACCTCGGCGGAATCGCTGGAAAAAGCAAACATGGTGGAGTCACTGGCGAGTGAATCGAGCTGGTAGCGGAAAACAGAGAGCTTGTGCTGGTAACTATCCAGTTCCGTCTTGTACAGGGTCACCCTATTTTGCATCACCTGTAAAAGGTTACTGGTCGTAGTGAGGTTGCGGTAAGTTTGGGATCTGCCTGCATGCTGAAAGATACCATCCCCGGCAATCCGGTGCCAATTGGTGATGTCTGCCAGATCCTGGCCAATGCCGGCTGTGTCTATCCCATTCTTCATAAAGGTTTTTGCACCCTGCATCGTTTTTTTGATAACCTCAAAAAGCTCATCCTGGTGCATATCTGTCTTATCGCGGTCACGCTCCGTCACACTCTCTTTTCTTGTGGATGTAGCAAACTGCTGCATTTTTTGGACAAAAGCAGATTTTATACTGTCCTGCGCAGATTTTTGCGTGGCTGAATCCTGCGCTTGTGTATGTCCTGCGGAGAGTAGGAGGAAAAGGATAGCGGGGGCAAAGAACCGAAGAAAGGTAGCCGTATACTTTAGCATATATATAAATATAAGCCTAAAAATACTTTCTCTTTGGGCAAAAAGGTAACAAGGGACATAACTCCTTCAAATTTTTTGTTGGATAGAATTTTAACATTATATTCGTGTACGTACACGTGACAATCAAAACAAGTGTATTTCGCTATGGCCAATTAATTAAATATTCTCCATTAAAACCTTAATCAACAAAAAATCAAATTATGAAAAAAACAATTTTTCCTGCGCTGCTGCTGCTTGTGGCATTGACTTCCTGTAAAAGGGATATGCAGATGGGTGCCCTTTCTGCCGATGGGCAAACAGCTGGTAAAGGGGCCTCAACCTTACAACTCCTGGCGGCTAACACTTTACAATTTGCGGGATACACCTGGAATGTTACCAACAGCGGAGGCGGGGCCCAGGGACCCGGCCCAAATATTTTTGATCCGGCTTATGCCTGGGTAGACGCAAGTGGGTTTCTCCATTTGAAGCTGGCAAAAAGCACTGTCGATAATAAATATCACTGCGCTGAAGTTACCCTGGCACAGAACCTTGGATATGGCACCTATCAGTGGAGCGTGGAAGGGGCATTGGGTTCTTTGGACAAGAATGTAGTTTTTGGTATGTTTAATTATTCGGGCAATGACGGATTCGATGAAATGGATATTGAATATTCAAAATGGGGTGTTCAAAACAATAATAATATGCTGAATTATACCCTTTATCCTCAAACCGGTAGCACCCAATCCAGTGTAGAGGTCGTTTATCCCTTCACGTTAAGCGGAACCTATACTACCCAAAGATTTAAAAGGACAAGCAATTCCGTTACTTTTAAGAGCCTGGGTGGTTTTTATGATGATGACACTAACCTTTACGCCAGTAAAACCTGGACTAATCCGCCAAATTCTGTAAGTTCATTGGCAATGCCCGTTTTGATGAATCTTTGGTTATATAATGGTAAAAAACCGGCAACGGGTTATAGTGTTGAAATCATTATACATAATTTTAAATTTACCCCCCTATAGACCGGCTGTCTTTTAACAATAGCGAATTTCGACATGGAATATTTAATTAATTAAAAAGAGGTCGGCCCGATTTTTATTTCGGGCCGACCTCTTTTTTTCTATCACAAAGGTCATTTAACGTAAGGGTCATTTTTCCTGGATAATCGTTAAGGTCATTTCATGTAGGCTAACCGGTATGATCATTTCACGTTGGCCAACCGGTTGTACAAAATATGTACCTTCTGGTTTCTAAGCGTGTTTTCCTCCTCTATGGAGGCGGGATAAAGCGCATCCTGATTTAAGGCTGTAAATCTTTTATTTAATGCCGGTTCTGTATTCATCAGTGTTTTTAACCGGGTAAGATAAGCTGGAATCTTTTCCCGGGTGAAGCTGTCCTCATTTACTTCTTTTTCAATTTTCAAATAGCTCAGATAGTAAATCCTGATATCGGTCATTAATTGAAAATGGTTAAATAGCCGGATATTCTTAGTAGGAGTAAGGGTGTTAAAAATGGCTGAAGCCATACGTACGCTATCGAGCAGCATTTCAATAGATAGAGGAGAGGAAGAATGAACATTCCCGTTTGAAACCGTATACGGAGCGGCAAAAAGAGCTTTTTGGAACCGGCGGCAGTCTTTTTCATCAAAGCCAAAATGAGAGCGACAATAGGCGGAAATAAATTGATCGATATTCAGGCCCTGCTCTGCAACGATCGCACTAAGATAAGCGGCAATTAAAATGTCAAAACCGGTTATCGGATATACGTGCCGCAAGGCAAATAATTCAACCAAATCATCTTCCGATTCATAGGATGGTGAGTATACTCCTGAGGTAGACCAGGAAGTCAGTATTACACCTTTATATCCTGACTTTTTGCAAACAGGGATAAAATCCCTGATATTATTGAAATGATTTTCCCATTTGGTTAAAAAATAATTATCGGGTGAACTTCTTATGGCCGGAGCTCCCCATATTTCATATCCACTGTTAACCAGTTGTTCATGATCACCGAATCTGTTCAAATCCCAGCCGTAATTCCAATCCACAAAAATGGTTTGTTTGGGAAGCAGGTGAATATATTGCGGGTAGTTCAAGGCGATATCAGCCCATAATACAGGCTTTTTGCCCAGCCCCACCACAATATCGCAAAGCATTTTTATATGCTCAAAATAGAGCTGGGAAATACCGACTTCGGCTGCTCTTTTTTTACATTTCTCACAATGGCCAAGCAAATGGGTTTCATCACCGCCAATATGAAAATAGGGTGAGGGATGCATACTTATCATATCCCTGAACAATCGGGTGAACAACTCTTTGTTCAGCGCAGGCTCACTTGGACAAACCTGGGACAGATCCTTATCATCTTCACGCAGTGCGGCATATTTATTATTTCGCAGAATATATTCAACATGACCAAAACTCTGCTGAAGCGGAATGACATCTATGTGCAAGGTTTGACAATAGCCGATAAAGCCCTTTACTTCCTGTCTGGAATAAGCGAACCTGTTGGAAATCAGGGGATCTTTCAAAAAAGGATAGGATCCTTCCCACTCCATCACTAGCGTATTGATCCCCTGTTTGCTCAGCTTCAAAGCGAAGTTTTTAAGCGCAGGCATTTTCATTACCTGAATGCGAAGATCCAAATGAACACCCCTGACTGTAAAAGGTTCTGCCGCGTCCGTCATTTTTGCCGACGCCAGTTCAACCGCAGCAAAGAAGATAATGAGCAATAATATTCGTGCTTTCATATAACCTTTTTTTAATAACCCGGATTTTGATCGAGCACTGCATCCTTATTTAAGCTGATCTCCGATTGTGGGATAGGCAGCAATAAATTAGTAGCAGAAATACCGGTAATATTTTGGCCGTAGTTGGTTGCCCGTTGAACCAGCGTTTTTGTACGCATTAAGGTCATGCGCCTGTTCTCCTCTGCTATCAGTTCTCTCACCCTTTCATCCAGGATAAAATCCATGGTGACCTGGTCCGGGGTGATCGGGGATGCACTGGCCCTTGCCCTTAAGATATTTATAGTTTCGGCTGCACCGGTGGCATTTCCCTGCTTGAATTGTGCTTCTGCTTTTAACAAATAGGTTTCCCCCAAACGCATGATGATAAAATCTTTGATCATACTACTTCCGAATTCATCGTTGGGGTCAAACTGATCCCATTTATTTGTTTTGGGAACAATGCTGCGGTTGGTATCGATATCCGACCCGGAAACAAGCTGGCCATAATCCGGTGAAGAAGGATCGTTGTAGTAATAATTCCTTCTGATATTAAAACGTGAATTCCGGACATCATTCGTTTCATAAAGATCCAGGACAAAATAGGTCAGCGCCATCCTGCTGATTCCCCTCCCTCCCAGGCTATCACAAATAAGCATACCGGGTGTTCTGTAATAACGGCTTCCCCATACTCTTCTGTGCTGCGAACCAAGGAAGCGGTAACCGGGAAACCGGCTTTGGAGATCAGGTCCGGCTCCATTCGGCACAGATGCCGGGTTCTCTGTTTCCTCCACCCAGATGGCCTCGCTGTTGCCCTGGTTTCTGCGTTGATTTCCATAGATAAACATGTCCGAGAAGCCATCTCCGGGCTGATCGGATTTGACACCATAACGGTTAGTTATCAAACTGAAATCACCGCTGTTTATTATGGTCGTACATTCTGCTTCGGCTTCGGCGTCTTTCCCTCCCATCCGCAAATAAGCTTCGGCCAGTAATTGGGAAGCCATGGCCTTGTTGGGCAAGGATTTGGCCACTAAGTCATCGATAGCAGGGGCATTGACCTTAGCGAAATTCAGATCGGCGACAATAAGTGCGTCAATGTCTTTTATCGGGGCCCTCACAAAATTTGTTTTTGGACTGGTTACCGGTTCGGTCACCAAGGGGACCCCTCCAAAAAGGGTGGCCAGGTAATTGTAAGCCAGAGCTCTGTAGAACAGAGCCTGCCCTTTGATTTTTTTTCTGAAGGCATCCCCGAGTTGGATCGACGGTTTGTCGATACCTGCGATGGTGACGTTGGAATTATTGATGATATTATAGGCCCATTGCCAGACAAAAGCAAGAGAAACATCGGCCGAGGTCAGTTTCTCATAATTTGTATAGGGGATGGCCATGGGGTCCAGATCGTCCGGCGCTTTATTATAGGCTACGTCAGTGCCCATTTGCCATACGCAAAGAAATCCCTGGTTACCATTGGCATTTTCATTCATAGTATTCCAAAGGGAATATTGACTCTGTATACCCACTATGCTTGCCTCGAATGCCAAGGAATCGTTCAGGGCCTCAGGGGTGAATTTCGAATAGACATTCTCGGTAAGAAAATCTTTCTTACAGGCGGGAAGTACCATAAATACGGCAATGCATATAATCAGACTATTTTTTAACTTTTTCATATAAGTAGTAATTAGCGTAAAGTAATATTGGCACCGAAAATAAATGAGCGAACCAGGGGATAGTTGAGTTGGGTATCGCCGGTAGTTTTATAACCTGCCTCCGGGTCCCATCCAAACCAGTTGGTGAATGTGGCCAGGTTTCTTCCGGTAATATATAAGGAGGCACCGCCCAGTTTTAGCCTTTCAACCAGACCTTTTGAGAAATTATAACTGACCGTTACGTCTTTGATCCTGGTAAAACTGGCATTTTCTGCGTATCCATATCCCCGGAAATTGACATAGGTCAGTTTGGGTCTTAGATTACTTTGATTGGCGGCCGACCAGTAACCAAGACCGCCCGGTAGATTTTGTCTTCCCCCGAAATCTTTAAAATCAACGAAATTATTAAAGAGCGTAACACCCTGTACCGTTTGAATAAAAACCCGGAGATTGAAATTTTTATAATGAAAGGTATTGGTGATTCCTCCTGTCCATTTTGGAATTCCCTGACCAATGATCATTTGATCTTTACCTTCGGTAGTAATCGTTTTGTTACCATCCAGGTCGGCAAATTTCAAATCACCCGGAGTGGCGTCGGGGTCCTGACTGGAAGGATCTTCTCCCACTTTCCAGACACCTTGCAATTTATAGTCATAAACGACATCGACCGGATGTCCGATAAACAGACGATTCCCGAGGTCATCTTTTTTATCTCCATACAAATCCACAATTTTATTGGTGTTGGCCGCATAATTTAATGAGGTTTCCCATCTAAAATCATGGTTAGCCAGGTTTTGGGTGTTCAGGGATAGTTCAAAACCGGTATTGGATACTTTACCAATATTGGAGACAGTCTGTAAATATCCGGTTGCAGTAGGGAGGGAACGGTAAAGTACCATATCCCTGGTATGGGTATTATAGGTTTCCATCGTACCGCTGATGCGGTTATTTAAAATGGAAAAATCGATGGCGATATTACTTCCGTAAGTGCTTTCCCATTTCAGATCCTGGTTGCCCAATACATCAGCGACCACACCGGTAGTTGGTCTTCCGTTGGAAGGAATGGAAATAGTGGTAAAGGTGGATATCGTTGAATTGGGAATTACCGCGGATTGATTTCCGGTTATCCCATAAGAGCCCCTTAGCTTCAGGTTATTGATGAATTTCACGCTATGCATAAAATTTTCGTTCGTAATATTCCAGCCAATGGCAACGGAGGGGAAGAGGCCGTATTTACTGGTATTGGCACCGAATGCCGAATAGCCGTCTCTTCGGGCAGTTGCAGTCAGCAGGTATCTGCTGTCAAAGGTATAATTTACCCTTACCATTTGCGAGACCATGTTGGTGGTAATAGCTTCCGATTCTGCGGAGAAGGTATTGGCCCCCTGCAAGGCGTTAAACACCAGGGCATCATTTATGAAACCGGTAGCGTTGACCGTTGACGAATACTCCTTATTTTCCTGAGCACTGTATAAGGCAGTGAGGTCAAGGTGATTTTTGGCCCAGTTTTTTTCATAGGTCAATATGTTTTCAACGATCCAGGTTTTTCTTTCACCATCGACAACGGAGGCCGTTCCACCTGCGATGTCCCCGGCCAACCTGCCCTGATAGTTTTGGGATAGGTTGGGCAAATAAGTATACCCTGCGTTGATCCGGTATTTCAGACCGGGGAATGGTTTTAATTCTGTGTAGACATTGGTAATGATATTCTGGCGTCTTTCATTCATCGTGCTTACGGTGCCCAGCATAGGGCTCTGTATGGCCAGTTCCCCTGACATGGGGAAAATGGCAAAGGTTCCATCGGGATTTTTAAATGTACCATAGGGACTCACTTCATCAGCCAATTTCAAACTGGCTCTTCCTCCATCGTTATTGGTGGAAGAGAAATACAAATTGAAACCTGCGGAAAGATAATCCGTAATGCTCGCATCTATGTTGGAACGGATGCTGCCTCGTTTGGTCTGATAACCCTGGATAACTCCTTTTTGACTGAAGTAATCTGCGGATACATAATATTTCACATCTTTATTGCCCCCGGAAATACTGAGGGTATGATCCTGGATAAATCCATCCTGTGAGATCTTCTTTAGCCAATCGGTGGTTTTTCCGGCCGCATAATTGGCCAGTTCATATTCGTTTGGAACCGGGAAGGTATTGTCAACTCCCGCTTGTTCTTTCCAATCTGCATATTTTTGCACGTATTCCGCAGGTCCCATTGGCTTTAAGGTATGGGCAAAGTTCTCAACACCTGCGTAAGTCGCAAAGCTGATGGCTGCCTTTCCGGTTTTCCCCCGTTTGGTGGTGATCAATATGACACCATTTGCCCCCCTGGTACCATATATGGCTACCGAGGAAACGTCTTTAAGGATATCGATGGACGCAATATCTGCAGTACTGATATCACTTAACGAACCACCTTCAAAAGGATTGCCATCAATGACGATAAGGGGATCCGTATTTCCATTTATTGAATTAATACCCCTGATGATCACTCCTGGTGAGGTTCCGGGAACATTCGAGCCATCCCGTATATTCACGCCGGCAACCGAGCCTTCCATCGCTTTGAGAACATTGCCGGTGGGCAGTTCGGACAACCTTTCTTTGGATACCGAAGAGATCGAACCGGTAAGATCGGATCGTTTCAACGAACCATAGCCCACCACCACCACTTCGGCTAGTGATTTATTAATGGCGGTCATTTGTATCGATGCGATCTTGCCAAAATCGGCTTTTATTTCTACAGGTTGATAATTTACACTGCTGATTTGTAAAATGGCGCCAGCAGGAGCCTCAATTTTGAATCTGCCATCCGGGTCGGAAACCACTCCACCGGATTTGTTTTTGATTTTAACAGAGGCTCCGCTTATCCCCTGATTAGTGGCACTGTCAATTATTTTACCTGTAATAGGTTTATGCTGACCATAAGCCAGTGAACTTAAAAAAAGCGCTAAGACCAGGGTGAGCATTCTACAGGAAGCAGTCAGAGTTGGTTGTTGTTTCATTTTTTAAATTAAAATATTAATGAATAGCTGGTGGGGTGGGGCATAGCGCTTTGGAAACGGTTACGCTTCGATATAACAGGAACAAGGATCTGATATAACAGGGATAAGGATTTGTAAGTTCTGATTACTTTACGTGTACGTTAACGTAAAACAAATATATACAGTTATCTTAGTTTTCCAAATTTATTTCCACTTTATTTGGTGAACTATGGGGGTTGGCACCACTGCCGACAAGTCAATTTCCTATATTTGAGGCCTTAATAAAAAAATGAAAAAAGCAGAACTTGTAGGAGTCAAAGAAATTGCCAGACGTGCTAATGTTTCTATAGGAACAGTGGACAGGGTAATTCACCACCGAAAAGGGGTATCCGATGAAACCCGTCAGAAGATTAGTTTGATCATTGAAGAGCTTGACTTCCGACCGAATAAGATGGCAAGTCTTCTTGCTTCAAAAAAAAATGTAAATTTTGCTATTCTTATCCCACGGGTTTCGACCGAAACAGATTATTGGACATACCCGCTTAATGGAATTGAACAAGCCGGGGAAGAAGTCAAACAATTTGGAGTCACCATTCACTATTTTTTTTATGACCTGGAATCCAGGGAGTCTTTTACCAAAGCAGCAAAAAAACTACTTAACACCAAGCCGCAGGCCATATTGCTGGCTCCTTCCTTTGTCGAAGAATCCACATCCGTGGTAAAGAAGATTCATGCATTAAATATCCCACTGGTATTTATTAATTCCGATCTGCCCAAGCAACCGGGTCTAACCTATATCGGGCCTGAACTTTATCAAAGCGGACGATTGGCAGCCCAGCTAACGAGCCTGTCCATCGGACCTGAAGACGGGATAATGATTATCAATATTTCAACCGATCTGGAAAATGAACACCATCTTATCAGAAAAGAACAGGGTTTCAAAACCTATTTCAGGGATGCAAATCTGACCAATCCGATAACTACCCTGAATATTTGTGAAACAAAAATAGAAGCGGTTGAAAAAACGTTTTCGAAGGCAATTCAGGAGCATCCCACTATTCATGCATTTTTTGTTACCAACTCAAGAGTAAATATTGTAGCCAAAATTCTGAAGAAACACCATAAAAGCAATTTGTTAATTGGTTATGACTTTTTGAAAAATAATATTAATTACCTGGTAGAGGGGCAGATCAATTTTTTGATTTGCCAGCGACCAAAAGAACAGGGATACCTTGGTATTATGGCCTTGTATAAACACCTTTTTAATATTGGTGAACCCGTTAAAGCCATCTATATGCCTATCGATATCGTAACGAAAGAGAACTATCAGTTCTATAATATTTAAGATTCTTATGTGGTATCAAACAAAAGCATCGGAAATACTGGGCATTGAATATCCCATACTGCAGGGGCCGTTTGGAGGTAACCTGTCATCCGTTGAGTTGGTAGCGGCAGTATCTAATGCCGGGGGACTTGGAGGGTATGGCGCCTATACCTTAAGTCCGCAAGAGATCATAGATGTGGATCAACGGATCAAAGTGGCGACCAATAAGCCTTATAATATTATTCTATGGGTTTCGGATACAGATGCCGTGAATGGTTCGGTTTCAGACGGGCAATTTAAACTGGCTCAGCAGTTATTTAAGCCTTATTTCGATGAGATGGGAATTCCCTTACCTGAAAAACCAGCACCGTTCACCTCTCGTTTTGAAAACCAGGTGGAAGTGATCCTGCACCAGCGGCCACCGGTATTCAGCTTTATGTTTGGTATCCCTTCCGCCGATATCCTCGGGCAATGCCGCAGGCTTGGGATTGTTACCGTAGGGGCCGCAACTACGCTGGACGAGGCCATAGTATTGGAGTCAGCCGGTGTCGACCTGATAATCGCTTCAGGTTTTGAAGCAGGAGGACATCGCCCATCGTTCCTTGCTCCGGCAGAATCATCTACCATAGGGACCTTTGTATTGCTCCAGTTGATTAGGGAAAAAGTAAAAACCCCGGTTATCGCCGCAGGGGGTATCGCAAATGGGAAAGGGGTTGCCGCAGCACTGGCGCTTGGCGCAGATGCCGCGCAGATCGGTACTGCTTTCCTGGCCTGTGACCAGTCCAATGCAACAGCCATCCATAGACAAATGCTTTTTTCAGATGCGGCTAAATATACTACCTTATCACGGGCATTTACCGGGAGACTGGGCAGAGGATTAACCAGCCGTCTTGCAAAGGATCTGACCCATCAGGAAAATGGCTTTCTGCCCTTCCCGCTGCAAACACAGTTCATGTCGTATTTAAGGAAAGCTGCCATAGAACAGGAAAAATGGGATATGATCTTATTTTGGGGCGGTCAGATCGCACCGTTACTTAAATATACCAAAGCAAGTGAACTGATGAAGTCCGTACTGGAAGAAACAACGGCCTATTTTGACGGTTTAAAGGGTTAAGTCCAGGATCAGATCGGTATCAATACACTGTTATTACCTGCCCCGTTCCCGCACCAAGTATACTTTTGATGTAGCCGTATACAACCTGTTTCATGGTTACCGGAATATGTCCCGGAAAATAAGGGAAATATCCGGGGGAATCTTCCACCACCGTAGGGCTAACGGCATTGATACGGACACCGTTGTCCAATTCAATGGCTGCTGCCCGCACAAAAGCTTCAATCGCTCCGTTGGTGGCCGATGGGTTGGCGCCGCTCAAAACGGGATCCTGTGTCAACACGCCGGCGATTAAGGTAAATGATCCTTTGGGCTTGATATAATGCTGTCCGATAAGCACCAAATTGACCTGTCCCATTAGTTTGCTGTCGATGCCTATCCTGAATTCCTTATCTGTCATGGTTTTCAATGGACCGAAATAGGCCTCCCCTGCTGTGGATACAAGCGCATCGAAAGGGCCTGTTTGCCGGAATAGATTTTCTATGGACGCCGGAGAGGTAATATCTGCCTGAAGATCGCCACTTTTGGAACCGACCCTTATTATTTCGTGATCTTTTTCCAGGGAGCTGGCAACGTGTTTGCCGATTGTTCCCGTTGCACCGACGATGATGATTTTCATGATTTTTATTTGTTTAAAAATTTTCTACAATAATTTCTTTATTGATAGTCATTCCTGTAATAGTCCCCATGGCTACTGCACTGGCGACTGTACGGATACGGGTTACATTATCACCACAGGCAAAAACTCCATCGATAATAGTCTTTTGAAAGGCATCCGTCTTTATATATCCTTCGTCAGTCAATTCGCATCCCAGGGTTTCCGGAATCTGACAATGTTGTTCAAATGGGCTATGGGCATACACTGCTTTGGCCAAAGACAGGGTGCCATCTTTGAACAGTATATGTTGAAGATGGCCGTCCTTGTGTACCAATCTTTCAATTTCTTTTTCTACTATTTTTATATGATGGCTTTCCAATTTACCGGTTTGTTCAATCGTCAAGGTTGAAGCTCCATTCGTAAACAAGGTTAAGTCTTTTGTCCAATTTGAAATAAGCCTGGATAATTCGAAACCATATTCTCCGTTGCCAAGAATGCCGGTTTTTTCATGGCGGACTTCATATCCGTGACAATAAGGACAGTGAAGGACCGAAATGCCCCAGCAGGCTGCAAATCCGTCAATGGCCGGCATAAGGTCTCTGACACCTGTTGCAAATAATAACTTTTTTGCGCTAAATGTTTCACCTGACGCTACCTGAATGTCAAAGCCATTGGCCGTTTTAATTCCGGTTGTCGCCACTCCATTAAAGAACTTTACCGTGTTATACTTTTCCACTTGTTGTTTTGCCAATAGGGTTATTTCTTTTGGAGAAGCCCCGTCCTGGGTAATGAAATTATGCGAATGTGGTGTTTGCCGGTTACAAGGCTCGCCACTATCCATGATTAAAACCTGTCTTAACGCCCTGCCTAAAGCCATACCTGCTGCCAACCCAGAGTAACTCCCACCAACAATTATTACGTCGAAAAGTTTGTTGTCCTGCATGTTAATCACTTTATTTTCTACAAAAGTACTATCAGCGATAGATAAAATGATAGGACAAAAATGTAATTGGATAGGACTTATCCGGAGTTATGTCTAAAGGCCTCCGGCGAATGCCCGGTATGTTTTTTAAAGAACCTGATAAAATAGGAAACATCTTCGTAACCGAGATGACCGGCAATTTGATTTATCTGATCAGAGGTTGCCCGAAGGTATCTTTTAGCTTCCATTATACTATATTCATTAATTAGCTCCGAACAGGTTTTGCCAAGTATCGCCTTAGTGATGGCATTAAGCTGATAGATGGAAAGATGCAACAGAGCGGCATAGTGAGCTACCTGCCTATGCTTTACAACAGGAGTCTCTAAAAGTTTTAGGAACTCTTCGAGTCGATCCTGTAAATACAGGTTGCCGGTAGAGGAGGGATTTCCGGTCTGCTGCCGGATAAGTTCTATAAAGAAAATACACATGTTTGCCTTAATAACCTCCTGATAATCTCCTTGTTTTTCGACATATTCCTGAAAGATATAAGCCGATATGGAAAGAAGCTTTTGCAATCTTTCCGGATTAAGCAGGTAATGATTGATACTACTTGCCTTGCGTAATTGCCGGGTTGAATTTTTATCATACGGAAAATAGAACTCATCTCTGAATTGTATCAAATACCCCGTACTTCCTGCGTTTAGTAAGAGCCTGTGCACCTGACCGGGCCGCATAAAAAAAACAGTATGGTCGCCAATGGTGTAGGGTGTGAAATCTATTTCATGATTGCCTTTTCCCTTTTTCAAAACAAGAATATAATAGAAATTATGTCTGTGAAGTTCTTGTATCATGTCCTTCTCAGCCAATACATCATGAATATCCCGGATGCTAAACCTTTCAGAAAAAGCAGGTTCTTTTTGTGCTGTTGGAATATGTCTTATTGGGATTTTGTTCATTTTAACCAGGTATGATCTGGCAGAACCCAAAGTTATTTATTTTTTGGGTGGAACAAATCAACTATCTTTATATCCGTGTACGTACACAGAAACCGCGCATGGATAAAAATAATCAGTTAGCCGGGGTAAATTTATTAAGCAGCAAGGATACTACGATTTCCCTGGTGATCGCCGGGGGGCTTTTTTTTGTTATTGGATTCATATCCTGGATCAATTCTATTTTAATCCCCTATTTTAAGATTGCCTGCGAATTGACAAATTTTCAGTCTTACCTGGTGGCATTCGCCTTTTACATGTCTTATTTTTTTATTTCCGTGCCTGCTTCTTATCTCCTGAAAAAAGTTGGGTTTAAAAAAGGGATCATGATCGCGTTCTGGATGATGGCAGTCGGGGCCTTTATCTTTATACCGGCGGCCCTGTCGAGGACCTACGGGATATTCCTGGCAGGATTGTTCGCCCTGGGCGCCGGGCTTGCCATATTGCAGACAGCGGCCAATCCGTACATTACCTTACTGGGCCCAAAAGAAAGAGCCGCACAGCGTATCAGCATGATCGGTATTTGTAATAAGGCAGCCGGTATACTGGCCCCTCTGCTGTTTGCGGCGGTAGTACTGAAATCCACTGACAGCGCCTTGTTCAAACAAATACCCCTGATGGGGGCCGTTGAGAAAAAAGAGGTCCTGGACGCCCTGATAAGAAGGGTTATCCTTCCTTATACCTGTGTCGGCGCGATCCTTGTCGCCCTGGGTATCTTCATCCGGTATTCCCCTCTTCCTGAAATCGATACCGAGCATGAGGCTCCGGCCGTGGCGATGGCCAATGCCGGGAAAAAGAGCATATTCCAGTTCCCTCATCTTGTGCTTGGGGCTATCGCTATTTTCCTGCATGTGGGAACCCAGGTAATAGCTATAGACAGTATTATCGGGTACGCCGGTTCCATGAACATCCCTCTGCTCGAAGCCAAGGTATTTCCCTCTTATACCCTTTTTGCCACTATCGGCGGGTATATCCTGATCGGTGTCATTTCCGTCCCCCGGTTCATCAGCCAGGTGAACGCCCTGCGTGTCTGTACCTTGCTGGGAACTGTTTTTACCTTATTGATCATTTTTTCCAGGGGGCAGATTTTTTTGTTGGGTCACGATACCCATGTCTCCATCTGGTTCCTCGTTCTGCTGGGTTTTGCCAATTCCATGATCTGGGCCGGTATCTGGCCGCTTGCCATCGAGGGCCTGGGGAAGTTTACCAAACTTGGCTCTTCCATTATGATCATGGGGCTGTGCGGAAATGCCAGTTTGCCTCTTTTGTATGGTCATTTTGCGGATATATACGGGTTGAGGAATGCTTACTGGGTTTTGTTCCCCTGTTACCTTTATCTTGTTTTCTACGCGTTTTACGGACACCGGATCAGGAGTTGGAAATTACAAAATGTATAATTTTAAAAATCAGTCATGGTACAGGAATGTTCTGTAGATCTTTTGAAAGTAAGGATATACGAAGACCGGCAGCGGTCAGGTGAAGATATGGCCCGAAGGGTCGTTGATACGATAAAACTCCTGTCGGCGGGGAAGGATGAGGTAAATATCATCTTTGCAGCAGCGCCTTCCCAAAATGATTTTCTGGATGGCCTGTCAAAGGAGAAAGAGGTGGACTGGAGCCGGATAAATGCGTTTCATATGGATGAATATGTGGGTCTGAACGAAGACGCCCCGCAAGGGTTCGGCAATTTTCTGAAGGAAAGACTTTTCGCAAAACTCCCTTTCCGGGCAGTACATTACCTTAACGGAAATGCAACCAATCTCAATGCGGAATGCCAGCGATATGCCGACCTTTTACGGCAGTACCCCGTCGATATCGTGTGCATGGGAATCGGTGAAAATACCCATATCGCTTTTAATGACCCGCACGTGGCTGATTTTCAGGATCCGCAGCTGGTAAAGGCTGTAGACCTGGATGACGCCTGCCGACGGCAACAGGTAAATGACGGTTGTTTTAAGAGCACCGGCGATGTACCCGTTCATGCCCTGACGCTGACTGTCCCGGCCCTGCTGGCCGCCGACCATATTTTTTGCATGGTTCCGGGAACGAACAAAGCGGAGGCGGTACAGTTTACCCTGACAGCCGCGATCTCGGAAAAATATCCTTCTACCATTCTCAGGAAACATGCCAATAGTATTTTATTCCTGGACCAGGATAGTGCTGTGAAAATTGTTGATGAATGTTTTAAACCCCGGCAAAAGAAAGAAATATAGCATGGATGAAAAGGATCGTAAGTTAACAGGCGTTAAAGAAATTGCCAGAAGGGCAAAAGTGTCGATAGGCACGGTTGACAGGGTTATTAACAACCGGCCCGGGGTTTCGCCGAAAACTCACGAGAATATCAAACAGATCATCAAGGAAATGGACTACCAGCCAAATTTATTGGGTCGCAGGCTGGCCTCCAATAAAATAACCCATTTTGTTACCTTAATGCCTGCGGTTTCGGAAGAAACGAGTTTTTGGGAAGCTCCATTGAAGGGTGTCGGGCAGGCTGAGTCCGAGATTAAACAGTATAATATAAAAATTGAAAAATATTTTTATGACCAGAATGATAAGGGCTCTTTCGTAAGACAGACGCAGAAGATTTTGAAGAATAAAGCGGATGGCATTTTGCTGGTTCCCTCCTTTATCGAAGAGGCCATCCATTTTACCGAAAAATGCAGGGATCTGAACATCCCTTATGTCTTCATCGATTCCGACATCCCGGACCGACCCAGTTTGTCTTATATTGGACCTGATCTTTATCGGAGCGGATACCTGGCGGCGAATCTTGCCCGGTACCTGGTAGCCCGGAATGACAGGATCCTGATCGTGAATATCTCAACGGAAATAGAGAATCACCATCTTCTTTTGCGGAAGGAGGAAGGATTCCGGGGATATTTTGCAGAACATGAATTGCCGAATGGAATTGAAAAGACCGACATCCGGAAAATAAGTTATGCATCGGTCAAAAACAATATTGCCAGGTTATTGGCAAAACATGAAGACATAAAGGTGATTTTTGTTACGAATTCAAAAGTGTCCCTTGTAGCACGTTATTTAAAAGAGGTCAACAAGGATATCCTTTTGATCGGATATGATTTCCTAAAAGAAAATATCGGCTACCTCGAGGAGGAGGTTATCGATTTTTTGATCTGCCAAAAACCAGGAGAACAGGCCTATAGGGGGATTATGGCACTTTACAAACATATCGTGCTTAAATTATCCGTGGAAGAATATACCTATATGCCGATCGATATTATTATGAAGGCGAACAGCTCTTTCTACAGCAACTAACCGGGTATCAGACAACGCAAAATTGGTATTGTTTGAATTTTGCAAGTATTGGGTTGATTTTTGTAAATAAACAGCCTGTTTAGGGGTTATCTTTGCCACTCAACCTTTACAATTCATTAAGATGGAAGTATCCAACAATAAAATATTAATTACCGGTGGTGCAAGTGGCATTGGCCTGGGGCTCACTGAACGGTTCCTTAAAGAAAACAATACCGTAATTATTTGCGGCAGACGGGAATCGGTCTTGCAAGAAGTGGCTGATAAATTTCCTAATGTGATTACAAAGGTATGCGATCTGGCTGTTGAAGCGGAGCGTACTGAGCTTTTCCAATGGGTGTCGCAGGAACACAATGATGTAAACGTGCTGGTAAATAATGCAGGAATCCAGCAGTGGATGACTATTTCGGATGATGATTTTTTCCAACGGGCAAAGGCGGAGATCGTTACCAATATTGAAGCACCGATTCATTTAACGTCGCTCTTTATTAAATTACCATCGTTGAAGGCTGTTATCAATGTTAGCTCGGGTTTGGCTTTTGTGCCTTTTACAAAAGTGCCTGTATATTCTGCTACCAAAGCATTTTTTCATTCTTTTACGCTTTCTGCCCGCCATTTGTTGAAATCAAAGCACATTGAGCTGATTGAAATAATTCCCCCTGCGCTGAACACGGATCTCGGGGGTAAAGGATTGCACGATTTTGCACCTCCGGTAGGAGATTTCATAGACGCCGTATTTCAGCAATTAAAAGAAGGGAAGACGGAAATCACCTTTGGATTTAGTGCAGCTATGGCTAAAGCAAATACGGAAGAATTACAGGCAGCCTTCGACAGGTTGAATCCCTGACAAACACTAACCCCCCTGTAATAACCTCCCCCCGCAGGAAAATTCGTAATAACCGCAATAGATTTGACGTTTCTACTCAGATTTATTCCGGTTATTTTTGATTAATTTGTTTTCTACATCCCCATTTATCCGCTTGTAGTTGTGCTGCAGCCGTAAAAATATGTTGCTCACCGCAGCGGTAGCTTTGTCCGGACCACATCCCCATCATCCTGTAAAAATAGTGCATGCCAAAAAATAACTGCCAAGGTATAACTATATTGATGCCCACCTTCAAACAAGCGTCCTTTATTTCCCGGGCCATAAGGAGTTTACAATTACAGGAGTTTACCAATTGGGAACTGATCATCATCGATGATGGGTCGCCCGACGATACGGAGGAGATGGTATATCCTTTTCTGAAGGATAAAAGGATCAGGTATAGTCGGAACAAGTTCAACAGGGGGCTGGGCGCATGTCTGAATGAGGGGCTGCGGCGTTCAACTTTCGATTTTATTGCCTATCTGCCTTCCGATGATGTATTTTACCGGGATCATTTACAAGTCCTTTTTGATTGTTTACATCATGATGGTTCAGCCGTCCTTGCCTGCTCGGCGGTAACCGTCAAAACGCATGGCGAACTCCCGATGGAACGCAGACAAGAGAAAAAGGAGAAGGATAACCGAATCCAGCTTGTTCAGGTCTTACACCGTAAAACGGAGGAATTATGGATGGAGCGGGCCGAGCTTGTTACGGATGACTACAGGCAACAATATTGGGATAAACTGGAAAAACATGGCCGGTTTGTATATTCGGACAAAATAACCTGCGAATGGCTCGAACATCCGGAGCAGCTAAGTAAGATCATCAACGAGAGCTTTGGCGGAGGGCTTTATAAGTATAAACTTTTTTATGGGGTGAGCGAACCGCTGAAGTTCCATTCTGCTTATGGGAATTATATTGATGAAGCATCCCGTTACGAACGATTCAGGGGAAAGGAATACAAGAAAACCAAAACGGGTCTGAAAATATTGCTGGTAGGCGAGCTGGCCTTCAATCCGGAAAGGATTTGCGCCCTGGAAGAAAGAGGACATCAATTATATGGCTTGTGGATGAGGGCGCCCTTGTTCTTTAATACCGTAGGCCCCCTGGCTTTTGGTAATGTGGAAGACGTACCCTATAATCAATGGAAAAGGAGGGTAAAAAAAATTAAACCAGATATCATCTATGCGCTTCTTAACTGGCAGACTGTAACTTTTGCCCATGAGATTATAAAAGAATGCAGGGATATTCCCTTCGTCTGGCATTTTAAGGAAGACCCTTTTTTTTGTATCAAAAAAGGTCTGTGGCAACATTTGTTCGAGCTTTATACTTTTTGTGATGGAAGAGTATTTACCAATCAATATGTAAAAGACTGGTTCGAACTGGGATTTCCGGATAAGAAGTATCCCTCGCATATTCTGGATGGGGATCTTCCAAAAAAAGATTGGTTTTTGCATGAGCGGTCCATACGGCTTTCTGAAAAGACGGGGGAGATCCATACCGTTCTACCCGGTCGTCCGTTTGGCTTTAAGCCTGAGTACATCAAACTCCTGGCAGAAGAGAAAATACATCTTCATTTTTACGGAGAGTTGTACCAGGCACCCCTGAAGGAGCAGATTGAAGGCGCCAGGTCCATTGCCGGGGATTATTTCCATATCCATCCGAATTGTGATCCCAAGGACTGGCTGAAGGAGTTTTCCCAATATGATGCCGGCTGGCTTCATCTTTTCGAAAGCCGGAATGGCGGGGAGCTGATGAGATCGGAGTGGAATGACCTCAATTATCCCGCGCGTCTGGCTACCTATGCAGTCGCCGGATTACCCATGCTGCATCT
The DNA here is from genome assembly GCF_054461575.1 of Flavitalea flava. NCBI lineage: Bacteria > Pseudomonadati > Bacteroidota > Chitinophagia > Chitinophagales > Chitinophagaceae > Flavitalea > Flavitalea flava. The sequence continues at coordinate 53,511 of NZ_JBTLQH010000020.1, read as the reverse complement.
GGATAATACAGGGCATTTGGTAGCGACCGAATCCTTAATGGCTAAACTGGATATCGGGGTTCCTTTTAAAAATATCAGGGACCTGGCAGTCAGGTTACGGGACCGGCAACGAATGGATACGATAAGAGAAAATGTATGGAATAACAGGGAGCTGTTCCTGTTTGATACCCATGCAGCTGAACTCATCCGGTTTTTCAGACAGGTTATTAAGGAGAAGAAAAAGAGAAACCGCTGAAAATCTGCCGAAAAACCGCTGAATAACCGCAGGATAAAAACCCTAAAAAGAGCTCTTGCCAGATGAAGGAATATGACTACCTGATCGTAGGTACGGGTCTGTTTGGCGCTGTCTTTGCCCATGAAATGAGGAGGAACGCCAAACGATGTCTGGTAATAGACAAACGGGAGCAGGCGGGAGGGAATATTTTTTGCAGCAACAGGGAGGGTATTAATGTACACGAATATGGGGCGCATATTTTTAATACCAATGACGAGAAGATCTGGGCCTATGTAAATGGGCTGGTAAAGTTTAATAATTTTGTCAATTCTCCGTTGGTGAATTATAAAGGGAAGATCTACAATCTCCCCTTTAATATGAATACGTTTTACCGGTTGTGGGGTGTTACGACTCCTGAAGAAGCGAAAAGCATGATCGAGCGACAGGCTTCCGCGTATAAGGCGGGAATCCCGGGAAACCTGGAAGAACAGGCGCTGTCAATGGTTGGAAGGGATATATATGAGATCTTTATTAAGGGGTATTCCGAAAAACAGTGGGGGAGGAAGGCTACTGAATTACCTTCCTTCCTGATCAGACGGATTCCCCTGCGATTCAATTACGACAACAATTATTTTAACAGTAAATTCCAGGGTATTCCTGTCGGAGGGTATAATAAATTAACCGAAAGGCTGCTGGAGGGAATTGAAGTGCGGCTCGGAGTTGATTATCTGTCCGAACGTACCTTTTTCGACAATTGTGCCGGCAAACTTGTGTATACCGGCAAAATAGATGAATATTTTGATTGCTCAGCCGGCCGACTGCAATACAGAAGCTTGGTATTTAAACATGATCATCTTTCCGTTGCCAATTACCAGGGAAATGCGGTCATTAATTATACCGAGCGGGAAATTCCTTATACCAGGATAATAGAACACAAACATTTCGAATCCGGCAGTCAGCCTTCTACAGTCATTACCCATGAGTATCCCTGTGAGCATGACCATACGAATGAACCCTATTACCCGGTGAATGATGAGGTCAATACGGCCATCTTCCGGCAATATAAGTCCATGGCAGCGGGATTGCCCCATGTCATCTTTGGGGGCAGGCTGGCCGAATTCAGGTATTACAATATGGACCAGGTGATCGGTTCTGCCCTGGCAAAAGCTGACAGGGAGATAATCGCATCACAAATTTAAATAGCAAGAAACGGCTTTTCCTCTTTTTTGCATTCATGTAGGTTTGTGCAAAATTAATCACCATGGAAAACAAACAAGGAGTAAACAAAGAAGAAACGAATAAGGCCATTGTCGGCCGCTGGTTTGCCAATTTCTGGGGGGAGACCTGTGATCTTTCTATCGTAGATGAGATCGCAGATCCTGAGATGTTATTGCAATATTCCCTTCATGAACCGCGTAAGGGGCACGAGGACATTAAAGCCTTTATGGCAGGATTCCGGGAAGCGTTCCCCAATCTAAACTTTTGGGGTGCGGCTGATCTTATCGCCGAAGGAGATTATGTCGTTGGCCGTTGGGAAGGCGGGGGAACGCATACAGGCCCCGCTTTCAGTGACTTCCTGATAGGATCTCTGCCTCCGGCTACCGGCAAGGTGATGCGTTTTACCGGAACTACCGTCCTGAAATTGGAAAATGGAAAGATTGTCTCCGAGATCGGTCTGGACGATGGCGTAACCGCGCTGAAACAGCTAGGGCTGATCAGGGCTGTATAAGTGAACCAGCCATTGGTGAAGGCCAAAATGTCGTTAAAAGGAAAGAGGGTGTCACCTGTGTTTGTAAAAAAATCAGGAGGCGCCCTCTTTTTTTGTCATGCACTTTTTTTGCCAGGGTATCTTTTATGGCATATAGTTTGGGGTACTATTTTTATGAGCGACCAACAGCAACTACTGATCACGGAATTGGAAAAATTGTTAGAAGGCGGAAGCGCGCATGTCGGTTTAAGCGATGCGTTGGAGGGATTGCCTGAAAAACTGCGGGGTGAAAAACCGGGCAAACTTCCTTACAGTATCTGGCAGCTGGTGGAACATATCCGTATCGCTCAATGGGACATGCTGGAATTCTGTAAAGATGCCAAACATAAATCCCCAAAATGGCCTGAAGGATATTGGCCAAAAGAAACTGCCCCTACCGATGAAAAAACCTGGAATAAAAGTGTCGAACAGATTGAAAACGACCTGCAGGAATTTGTACAACTGATGGGGAAGGCGGATCTTTATAAGCCGCTGCCTCATGGGGATGGTCAGACCTGGCTGCGGGAAGCACTGCAAATAGCCGATCATACGGCCTATCATACCGCTGAAATCATTGTTATAAGGCGCCTGCTGGGTGCGTGGAAGAGTTAGATTAAATCAAGGGAATTCATTTTCAATGATTTGTAATTGGTCAACAACCTGTTGACCAATTGGATCTCAAACATGCCGGAGACGATTTTTTAATTTAAATTGAGGAACTATTGCAGGTTTTTGCCAAATAAAAGCACAAAATAAATCATATGGGAAAGAACATTTTTTATCGAATGTCCATCATTGTTCTTGCCTTTGGAAGCTCATTTTTTCCGCAGACAAGTAAGGCTCAAATTTATAAACCCGATGACCAGGCCTTATATGATACCATCCTTCATCAGGATAGTCTCTTCTTCGGAGCATATAATACATGTACCATTCATCTGAAGGAGTATGGGGATTTTTATGCTGAAAACCTGGAGTTCTATCACGACAAAGGCGGGGTCATGAATTCCAAACAGAATGTTATAACCGCCACGGAAAAAAACATTTGCGGCAAGGTAACCCGCACGCTCGTTCCAGGGAGCCTGGAAGTATATCCCATCGCGAATTTTGGAGCCATAGAAATAGGGTTTCACACATTCCATAATAACCAGGAACCGGACGCCCCTATACATCCCGGACGTTTCGTTATCGTCTGGCAGCGTAGCAATGCGGGTTGGAAAATTACCCGCGTCATAAGTTTGCATTGATGGAGCCATACCTTTACAATGAATTAACCGATCCTTTCCCCAAAAAGATTCATTTTTGCCCCATGAAAAAAACTGCCCTCTGCCTTTTCATTCCTTTTATTATGAATAGCTGCACGAATACGCCCAAAGTTGCAGGATTTGTACCTTTTGACAGGGAAGGCCACCGGGGATGCAGGGGATTAATGCCGGAGAATACCATTCCTGCCATGCTGCATGCCATCGATCTTAACGTCACCACCCTGGAAATGGATGTCCATATTACGAGGGACAGCCAGGTTGTTTTATCACACGATCCCTGGTTCAACTCCGAAATCACGACCAAACCCGATGGGAGATATATAGATTCTGCGGAGCCAAAGTTCATTCTTTATGACATGACCTATGACAGAATCCGAAAATTCGATGTAGGTCGTAAGCCTTACCCTAAATTCCCCAGACAGGAGAAGTTACCGGTCGCAAAACCCTTATTAAGCGATCTGATCGATAGTGTGGAAGCTTATTGCCAAAAACAAAACAAATCTGTTTTTTACAATATTGAAGTGAAATCGGATCCAAGGGGTGATTCTCTTTACCATCCCAAACCGGACCGTTTTGTGGATTTGCTGATGCAGGTTTTGAACCGGAAACAAATTGCCAGGCAGGTCATAGTTCAATCTTTTGATATGCGTTCCCTGCAATATCTGCATGCTCATTACCCGGATCAAAAAACCTCTTTATTAATAGATGAAGGAAATGCCCGGTCGTTTGATGAACAAATTGCTGCCCTGGGATTTACTCCTACGGTCTATAGCCCCCATTATTCCCTGGTCACGGATGTTTTATTGAAGGCCTGTCATCAAAAAGAGGTCCTGGTCGTTCCCTGGACGGTCAATGAGCTGCCAGCCATGAAAAAACTGAAGGATCTGGGTGTGGATGGGCTGATCAGCGATTACCCGGATTTGTACGCGGGTTTATAAGACTTCAATTATCTGCATAATTACAGGAGGCCGTCTCAAATTATTGAGGCGGGCTCCTGCGTTTGGGGCGTTTATCGGCTACCTGACACTCACCGGGTCAGAATGTATTTAATTTTCCATTTTGCAACCCTTCCTTTAACTCTTCGTATTCATAGGGTAGGCAGCTGATAAAACCAGGGACTGAATTGGAAAATATAAACCGCATTATTCAAGGTTGTATTGCTAAAGAATACAAATTCCAAAAGATGGTTTATGAGAACTATCTGGGCTTTGCCTTTAAGATTGTGTTCCGGTATATCTACCGGTATGAAAGGACAATGGATGTCGTGAGCGATGGTTTTGTAAAACTGTTTACCAGTTTTGAAAGATTTGAAGCAACAGATACAGAAGAAGATACCCGGAATTTGTTAATGGGTTATATAAAAAGGATAATGGTCAATGCCTCCATCGATGAATTAAGAAAGGGTAATATGCTGCCGGAGATAGGAGGGCTATCGGATCATGTCTGGGATTATACCAGCAGAGATGATGATGCTGACCAGCAATTGCTGTACAAACAACTGATCGTTCTGATTAAAGAATTGCCGCCTTCTTACCGGACGGTGTTTAATATGTATGTCATAGATGGATTTAATCATTTGGAAATAGCCGATCTTTTAAAAATCCCTGTGGGAAGTTCCAAATCAAATTTATCGAGGGCAAAAAAAATGCTTCAGGAGCGTATTAAAAAATCTGAAGAAGCCAAACTATGCAGTATATAGGAAAGATATGGAGTATTTAGACGACGATATGGAGGAATTGTTTCGCAAAGCGGCACAGGACTATAAGGTCAAGCTGCCGGATGAACAGTGGGATGCAGTAGCCGGCCGATTGATTTCCGGAACAGGTGGCCTGGCCTCCGTCGATACGCCGGATAATAAAAAGAAAAAACGCTGGCCTTTTTTGTCCGGCCTGATGACTGGTTTGTTTTTGGCAATATTCCTTTTTATAGGATTTTATAAGGACTTGGGTTTACATGGCGGTCTGGTCAAAAAAAATGCGCTGACCGGGGAAAGAGATAAAAGGCTTATGGAAAAAGAGGGAACCTTAGAAAGGACTCCGGGATTGGCTACCGTAAAAATGATGGATCCGGAAACAAAAGCTGGCAAAAAAAATAGTGGTACAAGGATGGCTGGCGAAGGGAAAGCAAGAGGAACAAATGGAGGTAACGAAAAAGATGGCGAGGAAAAAGGGGAAGGAGCAGAAATTGGAAATGAAAAAGGCCTCGGTACAGGCTCTGTCGAAAAGATCGAAGGACAAACAAAAGCCAGCAAGATAAAAGGTCTTTTAGCCCAAAGATCCGAACCCAGGATTATTGAATCCAGGATTATCGAACCCAGGGTTATTGGTCAAACGGCACCTGTAAATAACCATAAAAAAACGGTTAGGAATTTAATAAACAAGCGTTTCTATTTTGGGCTGATCGCAGGCCCGCAATTTAACCAGGTAAAGAACCAGGGATTCTCCAAACCAGGGTTAAATGCCGGTTTGATGGTCGGGTTCAAGGTTAAGCCCTCCCTGGCTTTTGAAACGGGTCTTATTTTTTCCAGCAAGACTTATTATAGTGACGGACAATATTTTAGCATGAGCAAGATCGCCTCCGCCATGCCTGCGGGGATGAAGCTGATCGACATGAGGGGAAAAGCTACTGTACTGGAAATTCCTGTAATGGTTAAAATCGATATCCGGAAAACAAACAGCAGCTGTCTGTTCATCGCAGGAGGAGTTTCCTCCTATCTGTTGATCCATGAAAATAATGCTTACCAGGCTGCCTTCAATGGCGCCAAAGAAAGTCTTACCGGTAATTATTCGCATACGGAAAAATACCTGTCAGCGGCTATAAACATCAGCCCAGGCTATGAATTTATGATCACCGGAAAAAAGGTATTCCGAATCCAGCCTTATCTGCAGATCCCGGTTAAAGCCATTGGTGTTGGGGCTTTACCCATTTTAGGGGCCGGCATTAACCTGGGGATCCTTATTCCTTAATCTATTCTTTTACTATTAAAATAAAAAAAATGAAAAATTTTATTCCCTTGAAGCTAATGGTAGCAGGTCTCCTGATTTTTATGTTTGTTTCCTGTTCGAAAAACGGTGACAAAAATGCTGCGGGCTCCCAATTAAAAAAACCGGCGCTTACCGATATGATTTCGGAAAATGGAGCCAACCCGGACGAAGTCGTAATGGCTGGCCAGGGTTCGGCTACTACAGCTGTGACTACGACAGAATCTGAAACAAAAAACAAAAGACACAAAGGGCACTTTTTATATTCAGAGAGTAATGCTTGGGGAATGAATCAGATTTTAGTGTATGAAATAAAATCAGATGGCTCCCTTCAAGCAGGTGGACAGGTAGTCTCCGGCGGCGCAGGAACAGGGGCCGGCCTGGGTTCTCAGGGAGCCTTGGTTTTGGATAAGGAACATGAATGGCTTTTTGCCGTAAATGCCGGTAGTAATTCCGTTTCTTCCTTTAAAGTTCATGACGATGGAAGTCTTACTTTGGCGCATACTATCCATTCTGGAGGTGTCACCCCCAACAGCCTGAGTATCCATGGTGAAATGCTGTATGTGTTGAATACAGGAAGTGACAATATTCATGGTTTTTGGATAGGGGAAGGAGGGACGTTCGATGATATCGATGGCTCGACCCAGTCTTTAAGTGGTAAGGGTGTCGTCGCTCCTCAGATCTCCTTCACACCGGACGGAGATTGGTTGGTGGTTACTGAAAAGGCAACCAATAAGATCAGTACTTTTAAGGTAAGGGACAATGGTTCCGTTTGGCCGGCAGTTATAACGGCTTCAACCGGTCAGACTCCCTTTGGTTTTGATTTTGCCCGCGAAAATTATATGATCGTTTCCAATGCAGCTGGTGGCACCCCAGCAGCAGGTTCTGCCACATCCTACCGTATAGGTAACGAGGGGATGCCCCAGGAAATTAATGGCACTGTTCCAAATCAGCAGGGTGCTCCTTGCTGGGTTGCCGTTACGAAATTCGGCCGGTTCGCCTTTATTACCAATACAGCGAGTAATTCCATATCCACCTATTATGTATCTCCCTGGGGAGCTTTATATTTAGTAAATGGGGCCGCAGCGTCAACGGGAAATGGTCCAGTCGATATCGTGGTGGCTGCCAACAATTATTTTGTGTATGCTCTGACGCCAAAATCAAATACGATCGGCCAGTTTAAAAGAACTCTTTTTGGCGGCCTGGCGGTAATGGGCGCTGTTTCCGGAGTTCCCGGTTCGGCGACCGGGCTGGCTGTTTATTAGGAAGGAGGAAGCAGGCATTTATAGTTGCTTACGGCTCCTACGGCTCCAGCAGCCTTCTGTGGTAATTGATTTGCCCGAGGTGATAAGAAAGATGCATAGCGAGATGAGCAAGGAAATATTCCGTGCTCATCTTTTTTTCAAAGATGACCTGCGGATAGTCTGCGGAAAGCTGTTCATCGGTCAGTTTATTCAGAGTATTGTTGACTATTACGCTGGTTTCTCTGATTTTTTCCAGCAGGTCCTGCTGGGGAATATCTTTTACCGAAAATTCCAGATCCCGGTTCCGGATATAGCCGGTCTTGCCCAATTCAGCACCGATATAGGTATTGAGGTTCCCTATGAGATGCGAACAGAGATTGCCTCCTGAATTCGATATACCAGGCTGAATGGACCAGATCTTTTTTTCGTCCCGGTACAATCCGATCTCTTTTTCCAATATAGCCAGATCCCGGACGAATAAGGTTGACAGGGTTTGTTGTAGCATAAGCCGAAATTAATAAAAATCGAGTGTAAAAGCTTAATGAATTCTTTACCTATTGGTAACAATTCGCTAATAGGCATAGTGGTTCTTTGTGTCAAAGCCTATTTACATGGAAAAAAAATTAATGACTTCATTGGCCGGTCTTTTGTTCATTGGCCAGTTTATGGCAGGATGCAAAAAAACTCATATCCCTTTCCCTCCCGGGGAAGTAGATAAAATAAAACATGTAGTCGTTATTTACCTGGAGAATCACAGTTTTGACAATTTGTACGGTCAGTTTGCCGGAGCCAACGGGTTATCGAATGCCAGCAGTTCCCAGATTATTCAAATCGACTCATCAGGCAAGGCCTATACCTTCCTACCCCCTGTTTCTGCCTCGGGTGCTTTTCCAACTAATCTATCCAACACTTATTTCAATATCGATCAATATATCCCGAACGACCAGGAAACTCCGGATGTTTTGCACCGTTATTACCAGGAGCAACTGCAGATCGATGGCGGCAAAATGGACAAATTTGCCTTGTACAATTCAACAGCCGGTCTTTCACAGGGATATTATAAAACCAGTCTGTTGCCATTATTGGGAATAGCTCAGCGATATACACTCTGCGATAATTTTTTCCATAGCGCATTCGGAGGTTCCTTTTTGAACCATATGTGGCTGATCGCTGCAGCCAGCCCGGTATTCCCCAACGCACCGGCAGCTATTACGGCGAAATTCGATTCCACCGGCAAACTGATTGCCGATGGGCAGGTAACGCCCGATGGATTTGCGGTAAACACCAGCTTTACTGTAAATGCTCCTCACCCTGAGAGCGTCAATACCGCCAAACTTCTTCCCAATCAAACGATACCAACCATCGGGGACAGGTTGAATGATAAACAGGTCAGCTGGGCCTGGTACTCAGGAGGATGGGACAGCGCATTAGCCGGAACGCCCAATCCGACTTTTCAGTTTCATCACCAGCCTTTTGCCTATTTTGCCAATTATGCAGACGGGACTAAAGCCAAACAGGATCATCTGAAGGATGAAACAGCATTTATAGAGGCTGCCAAAAATGGAACGCTTCCCAGCGTATCCTTTGTCAAACCCTTAGGGATCAATAATGAACATCCGGGTTATTCAGATGTGGCTAATGGTGAAAACCATACGGTGGAATTAATAAATGATGTCCTTAACGGACCCAATGGGAAAGATGTGGTCATCATTATTACTTACGATGAAAACGGCGGATTTTGGGACCATGTGGCTCCTCCGGTCATCGATAAGAAATGGGGCCCCGGCACCCGCGTACCGACAATCATCATTTCTCCTTTCGCCAAACGTGGATTTGTTGACCATACGCAATATGAAACAGTCAGTATTTTATCCCTGATCGAAAAAAGATGGAATCTGAATCCGCTGTCGGGCCGGGACAAAGATGCAGAACCTTTGCAAAATGCGTTTGATTTCAACGGACGTTACGATCAGTCGTACGACAAAAAATAAGACAGCGTAAAGAAATTTATTACTATATCAGTACTGGTACTGGTAACGGCAGGGTACCTGTTGTTTTCCTGCAAACAAAAAAGACCGGCTCCTGAAAAGGAGATCGCAGGGATCCTGCTGGAACAGATCGATCGTTTTGCTGCCTCCTGTTCGCTTCTGCAGACGAGAGCCGAAAGTAACACAGCTACCGAAAAAGATTTGCAGGAGCTTTTTCTTCAGGCAAGGGTAGCCTATAAAAAATTTGAGTGGGCGGCCGAATATTTTGAGCCGTCCGCTTCCAGGGGAGTAAATGGACCTCCGGTGCAGGAGGTGGAAAGATCGGGTCAGATTTTTGAACCGGCGGGTTTACAGCTTATAGAAGGTTACCTTTTCCCCAAAGCAGATACCGGCAAAAAAGAAGAGCTGATCAAACAACTCAGGCTGCTGCAAGCAGGCTGTAGTAAGTATAAAACGCATTTTGCCAATATCGATATTTTTGATTGGCAGGTCTTTGATGCGGCGAAACTGGAAGTCTTCAGGATTATGACCCTGGGTATTACCGGTTTTGACAATCCGGTCACACTGAAAAGCATGGCGGAATCCGCCGCCAGCCTGGAAAGCCTCCAAAAGATCATTGCCTTTTATCCGGAAAAGGAAGGCCAGCCGGGTCTCGGTAAACGCGGGGACCTTGGTTCCCGGTTCGATTCGGCCATACGCTATCTGACCAATCATCCTGATTTTAATTCCTTCGACAGGGCGGAATTTATCAATTCCTATGGCAACCCGGTCACCATCGGTCTGACAGATCTGGCAGCCAGTCTGAATATAATGATGATCCGGTACAATCGCCTGTTAAACCAGGATGCTCAAACGCTTTTTGACAGCAATGCCTTTAATATCAATGCGTATTTGCCTGACCGCTCTTCTTTCCTGTCAAAGGAGAAAATTGTTTTGGGAAAAATACTTTTTGCCGATCAGACGCTCTCCTCCTCCGGAACAAGAAGTTGCCAGACCTGTCACCGGCCGGAAAAAGCATTTACCGACGGACTGGTTAAGAATACGGTTATCGGCAATAATAAATCCCTGACAAGGAACACTCCTACCTTATTAAATGCCGCCTTGCAGTCGGCGCAATTTTATGATTTACGGGTCAATACGCTGGAAGATCAGTCGCTGATGGTGGTACAAAACACCCAGGAAATGCACGGCTCCATGAAGCTGTCGGCTGAACGGCTTTGGCAGGACAAGGCTTACCGGCAGTTGTTTGTTGCGGCTTTTCCAAAAAAAGACCGAACTGGGATCGACACCCTTGAGATTATGAATGCCCTGGGTTCCTATGTCAGAAGTCTGGTAGCGTTAAACAGTCCCTTCGATGCCTATATGAGGGGTAATCCAACGGCTATAAATGCTTCGGCGATTAATGGATTCAACCTGTTCATGGGAAAAGCAAAATGCGCTACCTGTCATTATATGCCATTGTTTAACGGAACGTTTCCTCCCCGGTTTATAAAGACCGAGGCGGAAGTAATCGGAGTGCCCCAGACGATTTCCAACGATAAAATCGACAGTGACCCGGGAAGATATGCAATCATCAGGGTCGAGTCCTTCCGCCATGCCTTTAAAACCCTTACGGTTCGCAATGCCGCAAAAACCGCCCCCTATATGCATAATGGTGTTTTTACCAGTTTGCGGCAGGTCATTGATTTTTACAATAAGGGAGGAGGCAAGGGCCTGGGCTTAAAAATCGATAATCAAACGCTGCCTTTTGATAAGCTTGACCTGACACCAAAAGAAATCGATGATCTTATTTCATTTATTAAAAGCCTGGATAGCGAGTTGTCCCCTTTTAATTAAGCCGATCAGATCAGGGAATCCAATTCGATAAGGATCTGCAGGAGCTTACCCTTTTTCAGGTCTTCTCCAAAATATTTCATGGCCTGGGGGACGATGAGTTTTTTTTCCGCCGAGGGGATAATTTTGTTCAATTCAAGGTGATTAGGGACAAAAACGAATTGCAGCCATTGCGCGAAATCGGTATGGATCATACGGCTGTTCCCTTCATAATTATCCACCCATGACGGCATCTCTTTTTCCCACAAACCGTTCTTTTTTAATTCTTCTTCCAGTTCCTCTGTTTTGGCAATAATTGGATTTCCCCTTTCCTTCATGGTTTCCTGTTTGATGTGGTTTCCTGTTCGATGTAAAATTAACACTGTAGCGGCGTTCCCGGATAGGAAAATTAGGGAGCGGACCCTTTTAATGAGGGTAAGGGACCTGCGGGAGCCCATATTTGCTTACTTTTAAACCCGGAATAGTTTCCGGCTCACCCCTAAATAACCTGCAATTTTTCCAAAAAGGCATACCGGTTTTTTGATCCTGCTTCTCCTGGTTCAGTCCATGGCTGGCCTTAGAGGCTTATCCCAGCCAAACAGTTATATTTTCCGGCATCTTACGGTTAATGAAGGGCTTATCAATGATAAGGTAACCGCATTATGCCAGGACGATGCCGGGTATATGTGGATCGGTACCCAGGCTGGTTTGCAACGTTACGACGGGACACGATTCCGAACTTTTCAGGCGGATATCAGGGATTCTTCGGCCTTGCATTCGGATTGGATAAGCGCCATTTTTGAGGATAGTAAAAAGCGCCTCTGGATAGGTAATGATCATGGTGGTCCTTATTTGCTAAACAGGCAGACCGGTAAATTTTACAACTTTAATTTACATGCCCCGACCGGCAAAAAGATCAACAGTACCTGGTTTTTTGCGGAAGACAGCCAGGGATCTATCTGGATATCCGGTTATGACGGGTTTTATCAATTGAATGAAAAGACCTTCAGTTTTGAGCCCTGCCATACGATCATCGGTCTTCCTCAAAAAACCAATACAGGAAGCCTGACCATCGATAAGGAAGATAATCTTTGGCTGTCTACTACAAATGGCCTTTATTATTACTCCCGAAAGGAAAAAAAATTATACGATAGTAAAAATCCTTACCCTTCCGGTAATCCCTTATTTACGGAGAAAGAAGGCCCTACTACGGTAATCAGAAAAGGGAACGAGTTATGGGCATCTTTTTCCAGGAAGGTGATACGGTATAATCTGGATACCCAAAAATCAAAGACCTATAGTTTTGATAACCATTCCCCAAATAATCAAGGCCCGGAAGTAAAAAAGGATCTGATTGGATCGGTTTATTGTCTGCCGGATGGGACGGTCATTATTTCGTTAATGCTGCGGGGTTTTGCCGTTTACCGCCCGGAGACCGACGATTTTTTTGTCATAAGGGCAGACAATACGGCGCCATATGGCTTTCATCTGAATAAGAACCTGGCTAATAATCTGCAAATACTACAGGACAGGGAGAAAAACGTTTGGATAGGGACCTCCTCGGGCATCAATATTTTTAATCCGGGCAAACAATTGTTCCATACGCATAAGACGGATACCGGAAGGGGTGACCTTTTTCCGGAAGAGACGGTGACGGGATTTTTGCAGAATCCCGATGGCAACGTGTTTATATCTTATTATAATACAAACGGCGGTATTGTAAAAGCTGACAGCAACTTAAGATTTAAGCGACAATTTCTCTATAAGGAAAATGGAAACGAACATTCTTCCATTAATCAGACCTGGACGCTTTTTAAAGACAAAAAGAATATTCTTTGGGCGCCAAATCAACGCGGCTCCATTTTAAAATTACAACTCGATACAGAAGAACTTACCGAGGTCAGGGATACGGTTTTGTCAGGAGCCATCAATACGATCAAACAGGATAGCGGAAATATCGTCTGGATCGGGCATTGGAAAAAAGGGTTGATCAGGATGGACACCCGCCTGAATACCCGGAAGGTTTTTCCCACCGCTAAAAGAGTATACAGTTTGCTGGTGGAGAAGGACAAGGTATGGGTAGGGACATTCCAGGATGGGCTGCAGGTTTTTGATAAAAAGAAAGAACAATTTGTGGAAGGGTACAGCACGGATGAAGATAATCCCCGATCCATCAGCAGCAATTGCGTCAGCGATATTTTGCGCTATAATGAGGATACCCTGATCCTGGCTACCGAGATGGGGATTAATATCTTTGACATCCGGAAAAAGACCTTTCGGGCGATCACCGCCAAAGAGGGGTTGCCTGATAATATCGCACTGGCCGTAATGAAGGACGATGCAGGTAATATTTGGGCAGCAGGCGGAAGCGGTGGTTTTTCCAGGCTGAATTTGCATCCCTTATGTATTGCCGGCTATGACCAGTTGGACGGGATTGCCGATAATGTCTTTACCAGCGGATTTTACCGGCTTCGCAGTGGGACCGTATTGATCGGCACTTCTGCAGGTTTTATATCCTTCGATCCGCTTCGGATCACCAAGGCCGAACCCCCGCCTGATCTGCGGATCACCGGCATCCAGGTTTTTAATAAAGACCTGAGGGTCGATTCGCTGCTGGCCACCGGTAGCCTGCTGACTCTTCCTTATCAGGAAAATTCGCTCCGAATCGCCTTTTCCTCCCTGGAATATTGGTCGCCGGGCAGGCTCCGGTATTATTATAAGCTGGAGGGGGTAGATGAGGATTGGGTACCCGCCGACAAAAACAATATCGCCGTTTATAATCAATTGGAGAAAGGTGATTATGTCTTCCGGGTGAAATGTGCCAACCGGGATGGGGTTTACAGCGTTGGTGCCGAACTATTGACGATCACGATTAAACCACCTTTCTGGAAAACGGGTTGGTTCGTCTTCCTGATGGTTGCGGGTTTTGTTGGCCTGGTTCTCTGGTTTGTCAAATGGAGGGAGAGACATATAAAAGCGATCGAATCGGAAAAGTTAAAGGTGCAGAAAGTAAATGCGGAGCAATATAAAAGCAAATGGGAGATGGAGCAGATCATCAACTACTTTTCTTCTTCCCTGATTCACAAACATACGGTAGATGATGTATTATGGGATGTGGCGAAAAATCTGATCGGCCGTCTGGATTTTGTGGACTGTATTATTTATTTATGGAATGAGGATAAGACGAAGATGATCCAGAAGGCTGGATTTGGATCCAAAGAATCTATCGACCAGCTGAACAGCCAGGTCTTTGAAGTGTTCCCGGGCCAAGGAGTAGTGGGTTATGTCGTGGAGACCAAAGAGCCGGTGATCATTGACGATACTTCTCTTGACCACCGGTACCGGCCGGACGATATGGTACGTTCGAGCGAGCTCGCCGTGCCGCTGATCTATAACAACGAACTCATCGGGGTGATCGACAGCGAACATCATGAGAAGGGCTTTTTCACGGATCAGCACCTGCAGATCCTCAGCACCATCGCCACCCTGGTGACCAACAAGATAAAATCCATCGAAGCGGAAGAGTCCCTTCACCAGCAAAGCATAGAAATGATCACGCTCAGCGAAAAGCTTTCCAGGGCCAGGCTGGAGGCCCTGCGCAGCCAGATGAACCCCCACTTTATTTTTAACAGCCTGAATGCCATCCAGGAATGTATTTTAACGAATAAGGTGGGCGCAGCCTATGAATATCTTTCCAAGTTTTCCAAATTGCAGCGTATGGTGCTGAATAGTTCCGAAAAGGAATGGATGCCACTAAGCGACGAGATTGAAATGATGCAATATTATCTTTCCCTCGAATCCCTTCGGTTCAACCAGGCCTTTTCCTATAAGCTCGACATAACGGGTATCCCGGATGTAGATGAGGTAAGGGTCCCTTCCCTGATCACCCAACCCTTTGTCGAAAATGCGATCTGGCACGGCCTTCGAAATAAGGAAGGGGTCAAGACCCTGGTCATTACTTACCGGGAAACAGAGGGTTTGATCACTATCACGGTGGATGATAACGGGATAGGCAGGGAAATGGCAGCGGTTATCCGCCAGCAGAAGCTGGGAAATGACCGGGTGGCCTCCAAGGGGATCCTGCTGCTTCAAAAACGAATGCAGATCCTGCGTCAGCAATTTAAGGCGGAATTGTCCTTTACCATCGTTGATAAAAAGGATGAGGAAGATTTGGCAACGGGAACAACGGTAATTATAAGTTTTCCCTCGAATTTATAGAGGTGGCCTTTCAAATGGTATAAATAATAAAAAGAATACAACCAACCTGTAAAAAATAGTAATGTATGGTAAAGATCCTGATCATCGACGACGAAGAGTCTGCCGGTAATATTCTGAAGATACTGATCGAAAAATACATTTCCACTACCTGCGAGATCCTTTATTGCAATAATGCGCAGGCCGCCCTGGACTGCCTGGAAAAATTCGATCCCACGCTGGTCATGCTGGATATCGATATGCCTAAGATGAATGGTTTTGATTTTTTAAGTCTGGCCGGTCAGGGACAGTTCGATGTCATCTTCACCACCGCCTATGATCAATATGCCATCAAGGCAATCCGTTTCAGCGCCCTGGATTATCTGTTAAAACCTATCGATATCCTCGATCTGCAAAATGCGCTGAACCGTCATATCATCAAAAGACAACAACACCGGAAATTGCTGGTCGATAACCTGATCACGAATTTGCAGCAAAAGGATCCAAAGGATTTTAAACTGGCCCTTTCCACCAGTAAAGGCGTTTTCTTTTATGATCCGCTGGAGATCCTGTATTGTGAAGGGGAGAATAATTATACCCGTTTTACTTTTACCAAACATAAACCTATGCTGGTCTCCAAGACCCTGGGCGAGTATGAGGAATTGCTGACCGAACATGGTTTTGTCCGGATTCACAAATCCTACCTGGTCAACAGCCGCTATGTCTCCAACGTGGACAGAGATGGGATGCTGGTGATGAGCGATGGTAAACAGCTGGCTATCTCCAAGAGGAGGAAGGAGGTGGTCATGAATACGTTGAGGCAGCATTGATTTTCTTGCTTTTTGGCAGTTTGGCTTTTAGCAGTTTGGCTTTTGGCAGGGATATATAAAAATTTGACTGGTATTACTCATGGGCTTTGGCTATAGCCGGGCATTGGTAGTTCTTTCAGCCGGGCCATTATCGACAGTTGGAACCGCTCGTAATAAAGGTCAAATTTTTATATATTCCTGCCATGAAGCTTGTTGTGTAACAGTGGAGGGCTGGAAATGCATTTTTGTTGCTGCCTCGCGGTGGTGGGGGATTGTTGTTGATTGTTGGGGTTTGTTGTTGAATGTTGTTGATTTTTGATTAAAATTGGATAAAAATGTATTGAGTTAACGCGTTCATTTTGTGTAGGTTGTGTTGAAATGGCCATCATGAAAACCTCTACTTGCTTTTCTTTTCTATTATTTTTTTCCACTTCTCTTTTTTCGTTTTCTCTTTTTTCATTATCCCTATTTTCGCAATCCTTCGAACCGGTAAATAAGGAGGCCTCTCCGGAAGCAAAGCAATTGCTGGGTTATTTATACCGTATCAATGGTAAACAGTTGCTGAGCGGTCAGCATAATTATAACCAGAGCATGAACCGGTTTAATGACAGTGTGCAGGCGATCACGGGAAAATATCCTGCCGTATGGGGCACGGATTTTATCTGGAATTGGAAGACGGATAACGGCCAGGCGATCGTCGATGAGAGCCTCCGCCGTCATAAGGACGGTTATCTGATCACCCTGATGTGGCACCAGGGAAGACCGACGGATGATGTGCCCTTTCCCTGGAAGGAAAGTATCCAGGGCAAACTGACGGCTGATCAATGGAAGGAGTTGACGACGGAAGGGACTCCGCTGTATAAACGCTGGCTGGCACAGATTGATGTGGTTGCCGGTTATCTGGGTCAATTGAATGCGGCGCATGTACCGGTTCTTTGGCGGCCCTATCATGAAATGAATGGTATCTGGTTCTGGTGGGGTGATAAAAAAGGAAAGGATGGCCTCGCAAAATTATGGAAGCTGATGTACGACCGGTATGTGAACCATTTTCATTTGAATAATCTGTTATGGGTATGGGGCGCGAACGGACCACGGGATATTCCCGGTGATGAGGCTTATCCCTATAAAGATTTTTATCCCGGTAAGGAATATGTGGATGTATTGGGAACGGATATCTATCATATGGATTATGAGCAACGGGATTATAACGAACTGCTGGATCTGGCGAAAGGAAAATTAATAGCCCTGACCGAATGCGGGGAATTGCCCGGCTCCGCCATTCTGAATGCCCAGCCGAAATGGTCCTGGTTCCTGGTCTGGTCCGACTGGATCTACAGCCATAATACCCCGGAACAGGTGAAGACGGTTTATGCTCGTGAACAGACGCTAACGCATGATGAAGTGAATGTTTTTTCAAAATGAGATAATGATTATTGATTTTGCAAAAGGATCGAATGGTAGATCGAATTGATGTTTAAAAATTTGTTTGATGAAAAAATATTGGATTGTAAAGGTGATCGGTATTTTCCTTATGACAGGAGCGGGAGCCGGAGCCGCTTTCCGTTTGCAGGCGCAATCACAACAGACACAACCTAAAATGCAACCGCAGATGCAGCCGCAGATGCAGCAACAGATGCAACGACAAATGCATCTGAACAACCGGGAGTACCTGGAATACGAAGGTGTGAATGTGATGCTGGCGCATGATTTTTATCCCGAAGGGCACCAGGGAGGCGTAGGGGTGATTCAGAACGGGCAACGGGTAGCTACGAATGGAGATCTGCGGCTGGAGCCTACTCCGGGGCAATGGCAGCCTATTCCGAAGGTTGGCAAACGGGTGGTCGACAAGGCTACCGGCGCGATCAGCGTTCATATGCAATATCCTGACGAAGAGAAGGACCGGAAAGGTTTTAATCCTGTCCTTTATCCCGATCTGCATTTTGGATATACTATCCGGGTAGTACCAGCCGGTAAAGCGTTTAAGATCATTGTGGATCTGGATAGTGCCCTGCCTGCCGACTGGATCGGAAAGGTGGGGTTCAATTTCGAACTATACCCCGGCAGTCTTTTTGGCAGGTCCTATTATATGGATAATCAGTTTGGCATTTTTCCGCCGCAGCCGAACGGTCCTCATTATACGGATAAAGAGGGTGAGACGCAGATCCTGCCGATGGCTTCGGGCAACCGTCTGACCATTGCGCCGGAAAATGAACAGCAACGCATGATCATTGAGAATATGAAAGGCAATTCCCTGCAATTGCTGGATGGAAGAGGCAAACATAATAACGGATGGTTCACCGTTCGTTCCCTGATTCCCAAGGGGGCGGTGAAAGGAGCCATCGAATGGCTGGTCTCCCCGCATGCGATCGAAGGATGGAAGTCAGCCCCCGTTGTGCAGGTTTCCCAGGTCGGTTATCACCCGCAGCAGAAAAAGCTGGCGGTCATCGAACTGGATGCCCGGGACAAAAGCAGGGGCAATGCCTCCTTGCTCCGGATCAACGAAAAGGGAGATTATGATACGCTGTTGAAAACAAAACCCCATGAATGGGGGGATTTCCTGCGTTATCATTATTTGCAGTTTGATTTTACCCAGGTCAAACGGCCGGGTATATATGTAGTAGACTATGGAGGCAACCGGACGAACCCTTTTCAGATCGGTGACAGCGTTTTTGCACGAAACGTATGGCAGCCCACGCTGGAATATTTCCTGCCTGTTCAGATGTGTCATATGAGGGTGAACGATAAGTACAGGGTCTGGCATGGCTTCTGTCATATGGACGATGCCCGGATGGCACCTGTCGACTCCAATCATTTCGACGGCTATATCCAGGGACATTCGACGCTCACTTCCTATAAACCGGGAGAAACGGTTCCTGGTTTAAACGTAGGCGCCTGGCACGATGCCGGCGATTTTGATCTGCGTGTGGAATCCCAGGCCGAAACGGTTTACGGGCTTACCCTTGCCTATGAAGCCTTTGCCGCATCCCGAACGAATTATGATAATACATCGGTCGATCAGCATACGCATATCGTGGAATTGCAGCAGCCCGACGGGAAACCCGATATGCTGGAACAGGCCGAACATGGTCTTCTTTCGATCGTAGGCGGATACCAAAGTATGGGCAGATTCTACCGGGGGATCATCGAACCTACCATACGACAGTATACCGTCCTTGGCGATGCGGCGAATATCACCGATAATAAATTTTACAAAGGAGGAACAGACAGCCCCGATGACCGGTGGGTCTTTACCGAAGAGAATCCCGGAAGGGCCTTGGGTGTGGCTGCCGCCCTGGCAGCGGCCAACCGCGTAATGAAGGGGTATAACGATACGCTGGCTAATGCCTGTCTGCAGATTGCCCGGCAGGTTTGGACCGGAACGGAAGGCGTTGAACCCGGGCGCCGTATCGAATTGGCTACGGAATTATTTATTACTACACATGACCAACCATACGCTGATTTCCTGGTCACCCACCAGAACCTGATCGTTCGATCGATCAATAATTTTGGCTGGGTGATCGGGCGCGTATTACCCCTGATCAACAACAGCGGTTTTACCAGTGCCATTACCGCCGCCGTAAAGACTCTGAAGGATACGGTTACGGCGCAGGCGGGACGGACACCGTATGAGGTGCCCTATGAACCCAATATATGGGGGGCAGGATGGGATATTCAGCATTTTGGACGGAAACAATATTTTCTGCATCAGTCTTTTCCGGGGATCTTTTCGGATGAGTATATGCTGGCGGCCCTGAACTTCGTACTGGGCTGTCACCCCGGTCAGAACACGGCATCCTTTGCTTCGGGGGTTGGCGCTCATTCCATGATCCCTGCTTATGGTTTTAATCGCGCAGATTGGTCGTATATTCCCGGTGGGATTGCTTCCGGCACGGCGCTGATCCGTCCTGATTTTCCGGAGCTGCTGCCCTTCCCTTATTTATGGCAGCAAGGGGAATATGTCCTGGGCGGTGGAACGATGGATTATATGCTGCTGGTATTGGGAGCAGATCAGGTATTGAATGGAAAAAAGGAGACTTATCCCCTGGTAACCCGTCCTGACAGTATTCTTGCGCAGATACGTTATGCGGCCAAAGAAGGACTGCTGGATAAATATTATCCGCGTAATATCGATACGCAGGATGGCGGTTATCTCAGTGCGTTTAGTTATGATTTTACACCGGTGGGCAAACAGGATAAGATGATCGTGACCCAGGCCAGGCATATCTGGTCGACGGCAAAGGCCGCGCTGTTTTATCACGATAGTTCCTATGTGGCCCTATCCCGGCATGGTTTTTATTTCCTGCGGGACAAAATGTGGGATAAGGAGTATGGCGGTTTTTATAATCTCGTTACCAGGGATGGCACACCGCTGAGCCAGACAAAAGAAGCCTATGGGAATGCCTTTGCCATTTATGCCTTGTCCGCTTATTATGCCTGTTCCAGGGATACGGCAGCATTGAACCTGGCCAGGATTGCCTTTGGCTGGTTGGAGAAATATAGTCACGATAAAAAGGATAAAGGATATTTCCAGCATCTGAAGCGGGATGGGTCGGTCATACCGCGAACTGCCGCGATTGACGACCGCGCCGAGACGGGTTATAAAGACCAGAACAGTTCTATCCATTTGCTGGAGGCGCTCACCGAATTGTATTCCGTTTGGCCGGATCCTTTGGTGCGGGAAAGACTGGCGGAAATGTTGTCACTTATTAAAGACAGGATCGTAACGTCAAGGGATAACCTGCAATTATTTTTCACGACAGACTGGAAACCGGTAACCTTCCGGGATTCCAGCGAGGCATTTATCCTGAAACATAAGAACCTGGATCATGTTTCTTTCGGACATGATGTAGAAACGGCTTATTTAATGCAGGAAGCTGCTGAAGCCCTGGGAAGACGGGAAGATAAAGCCGTCCTGTCGACAGGAAAAAAAATGGTGGACCATGCCCTGCGGAATGGCTGGGATGAAAAGCTTGGAGGATTCTATGACGAAGGATATTATTTTAAAGACAAGCCGGGATGTACGATCATAAATAAGAGCAAGAACTGGTGGGCACAAGCGGAAGGATTAAATACCCTGCTGATCTTATCGGAATTATACCCGAAGGATCCGATGAACTATCGTGCCCGTTTTTATAAATTATGGCAGTATGTCCAGACTTATATGATCGATCACACTTATGGAGACTGGTATGAAGAAGGGCTGGATAATGAGCCCCAACGAAAGACCGCTTTAAAAGCGCATATCTGGAAAGGTACCTATCATAATTTCAGGGCTCTCAGCAATTGTATTTCCCGCCTGGAAAAAGAGAAATGACCCCATAGGGTTAAATAGGCCCGAAGACGGGATACTATAGAGAAAAAGGGTAAGTAAATTTGTTAAGGTTTTTGTAAAGGGAGATCTGATGACAACAGTTATCTCCTGGCTGCGTTAATCGCTCTGAAACGTATTACCTCAACAAAATTTTACCGGTGATGAAAGATTTGAAAGGCAAGGGCGGTAAATATGGGCATTTGTTCATTCTCCTTTTTATTGTAGTAATTACCTGGAGTTTTATTACTCCCTCCCTGAACTTTAAAGCAGTTGCCGGTAAAGGATGTAAACAAGATACCGTTACTGCTCCTGCCGAAAATATCGCATCCGGCCTGAGTACCCCGCACAGAAGCCTGGCTTATGATCCATTGGGGTTTGGGGTAGGCCCGGTCGTCTTCACGTTTTCGGATTCTATACGGTTTAATTTTTTGTATGATAGTCTTAATCTCGACAGTCTGGATCTGTCCAGGGAGGCTTATCAAAAAGCCATACAGGGTTTTCTGAATCTTGAATCGTCGGGAGAGATCCGAAATGCGGGTGTTCTGTCCATTATCGATTTCAGTCTGCCGTCCTCGAAAAAAAGATTGTTCATCCTCGATATGTTCAATGGGCGTTTGCTGTTTAATTCCCTGGTCTCCCACGGTCGTAATTCCGGTACGGTTATGGCCACCCGTTTTTCGAACCGGTGTAATAGTTTTATGACCAGTCTGGGTTTTTATCTTACCGGTGACGCCTTCAGGGGAAAACACGGCTATTCTCTTCGCCTGGAGGGGATCGAAAGAGGGTGGAATGACAATGTATCCCGAAGGGCCATCATCCTTCACCCGGCAGGTTATGTGAGCGAGGAACATATCCGTCAAAGCGGTTTTCTCGGCCGTAGCGAAGGATGCCCGGCCATTCCAAAAAGCCTTAATAAAGCGATCATCAATACTATCCGTGGTGGAAGTTGTCTATTCCTGTATGGTGCCGATGATAATTATATCCGGCAATCAAAGATCTTGTCGTAGGGTAATCAACATCGTAGGTTGGTAAGGTCGTAAATTACTCTGTCTTTAAACTTTTAACCGGGTTGGCCAGTGCCGCCTTCAAAGATTCAAAACAAATGGTCAGCATGGCGATCAGGATCGCACTAAAACCGGCTATGGCATAGATCCACCAGCTGATCTGTATCCGGTAGGCAAAACCCTGCAGCCAGTTGTTCATGGCAAAATGGGTAACGGGGATGGCTATCACGAGTGCTATAAGTACTAGTACTAAAAAGTCCCTTGACAATAAATACAAAAGATGGGAAGAGGTGGCGCCCAACAATTTGCGGATCCCGATCTCCTTGGTACGTTGCAGTACGTTATAGGCGGACAGGCCTAACAGACCAAAACAAGCGATGGTAATGGCCAGAAAGGCAAAAAGTGCGAATACGACACCAAAGCGTTGATTTTCGGCATATTGACGGTTGTAGAATTCATCCAGGAAAAAAAAGTTGAACGGGTCTTCGGGAAAATAACTACCCCATATCTTTTTTGCGTTTGCGATTAACTGCGGCATGTTCTCGGAGGAAGTCTTTACGGAGTAATAGTTCAGATTGCCCGGCTTGGAAAAGAAGACGAGGGGGGTGATGGCATTCTGCAATCCCTCCTGGTGGAAATCGGCCAATACACCCACAATTTCCAGTTCACCATAACCGCTGCTGATCTTTTCATGCAGGGCTTTGGCGGGAGAAGCAAAACCCAGCGCCCTGACGGCGGATTCATTGAGCAAAGCTGCTTTTTTATCTGTGGGGTAATCTTTGGAAAGATTTCGACCGGCAGCCAGCCGCAACCCGTAAGATGGAATAAAATCGTCATCGATCGCCATATGGAACAGGTTGGTCATGCCCCGGTTGGGATCCTGCATATTTTTCCAATTGGTACACCATAAAACTTCCTGGCCCATCACACTGGAAGAGGCGGTGAAACTGTTGACACCGCTTATTTGTAACAGATCCTGTTTAAAAGCCGTTACCTTTTTTTGACGGAGGGAATCATCCGGGGATCTTGCCCCATGCAATACCACCGTCTGATCGATCTTTGCCCCTGAGTCCTGGCTTCGCATAAAATGAACCTGCATGATCACGACTATCGTCCCGGCAATCAGGATGATCGAAGCCGCAAATTGCCCGACAATCAAACTCTTCCTGATCCACTGGCCTCCTTCAGTATTTTTAAATCTTCCTTTTAAGACAGCAACCGGTTGATACCGCGATAACACCAAAGCAGGATAGGCTCCTGACAGAAAGGTACCAAAGAGAAATAAGCCGGTAAATATCCGCCAGTATTCGAAGGGAAGATTCAGGCCATTGCCAATGGCTCTGCCCGTAAACCGGCTGAATACGGGGCTCAGCAGCCATGCGGCCAGGAGGGCAACCCCTAAGGCCATCAAGTTAAGCAACAAACTTTCCAGGAGAAACTGTCGGATCAGATCCAGCCGGAGCGCGCCTAATACCTTTCTTACCCCCACCTCCCGGGCCCGTTCCATGGACCGGGCAGTGGCCAGGTTGGTATAATTGATCCAGGCGATCAGGACGATAAAAAAAGCGATCAAGAAAAGAAAGGCTACCGCTTGCCCGTCACCGTTGGCTTCGGCTTCCTCCGTATCATGGGAATACAGGTGAATATTCTTCAGAGGCATTAACCGAAAGGCGATACTGTCTTTGGCGCTTCTCATATCAGCCCGGCTATTCATATAATGATCGGCAAATGCCTGCAATTTGGCATCCACCCGTCTCCAATCCGTTCCTTTCTTTAATTGCAGATAGGTATAATAATCCGTCCATCCCCAACTGGTCTCCGCCTCGCTGGTCGTATCATTTCCACCGATCCGCTGCACCAGGGTTTTATAGGAGAGGATAAGATTAAAGGAGAGATGAGCATTGGCAGGATAGTTTTTAAAGACCCCTGTCACTTCGAACCGGGTGGCCCCACCACCGCCGCGGGAGGTTAGCGTCTTTCCCATCGGGTTCTCCTTCCCAAAATATTTATGGGCCATATCCTCGGACAGAATGATTTGGTTAACTCCCAGGAGCGCCGTGGCGGGATTGCCGCTCAGCAGGGGAATATGAAACATCGAAAGAAGAGAGGTGTCGGCGTAAAAAACCTTTTTTTCTTCAAATTTGATATTTCGATCTTCATTGGATAACAAAAAATCGGCCGCATATAACCTGCAGCTGTTTTCTACTTCCGGAAAGTCTTTTTTCAAGGCGGGACCCGCAGCCGGGCAAATAGAGGCGCATTTCACCACCAGTTTTTTATCCTGGAATTCATCCAATTGTACCCTGACGATCTGGTCCGCTTTTTCATGGAAGGTATCGTAACTCTTTTCATAGGCAACGTACTCAAAGATGAGCAGGCAGCAGGTTATGCCAACGGCCAATCCGAATAAACTGAGTACGGTATAACCGCTGCGGCGGAAAAGATTACGAAAGGCTATCCTCAGAAAATTGGTCAGCATAATCAAGGTAGGTTAAGTAAAATAAAGTACCTCAATGCCGCTAAGAGAATGCCAACTTGTTAATCGGTTTTAAATCAGCGAGTTAAGCGTGGGTCCGGGCCCGAAACTGCCCGTTTTTGATACGCTGTCTGTTCTTTTTCGGTCAAATTGACCCGCCCGGTTATAGCTATAGGTTTCGTGCTGAAAAGGTATGCAGATTTTTAGCCCTGGTTGCCCTTATTTCGACACAGGTACATACTTGGAAATGGTTCCGTCAGCAGAGATAATGCCATCATAAATAGTAAGGGTATCTCCGGTTGCCTGAAAATAGACTGCCCGGCTGTGATCAGTGATATAGGTCAGTTTGGATTTTTTAGGACCAAAAGGATTAGTGAGTTCCTTTTCTATTTTATACGTCCCGCTGTCCTGGGCCTGGCCATTAATATAGTGGTAATATTTTGAATCTGTAAATTGAAGGACATACCCATTTCCGGGGGCATAAGTGCCGCCCCTAGTGGGGCTATAACCGCCCTCCACTGACCTGATCTCCCAGCTTCCGACGAGGCCCTGGTTTTCTGCATGTTTGTCTTTTTTGCAGGCCATAAAAATGGTGGACAGCAGTCCTAAGCTGATCAGGAGAACGATATCTCTCATAGGTTTTTTTCTCCCTGACAAATCTTTTATAAAGATCGTTGCACCCTAAGCCCGTAAAAAAGGAATCAATGCATTACCCATGCAGGCAAATATATAGTTTTATGTATTGCCAACGGATTGTCCCGCTTCATTCAGGATCTTAATCGATAAATTTGAAGTATAACGATTTTCTATGGAACCTCTTGTCCGCAATATCTCCGATACCGCCAAATGGGTTGCCGTCTTCCGGGCCGAAGAAACCGAAAGACCGGATGCCGTATTCCATGATCCTTATGCCCGTCGCCTGGCCGGTGAAAGGGGCGAACAGATCGCCGATGCGATCGCCTTCAGCCGAAAAAACAGCTGGTCTTTTGTCGCCCGTACCTTTTTGTTCGACCAGTATATCAAAGAACAGGTTGCCCAGGGAGTCGACAGGATCATCAACCTGGCCGCCGGATTGGATGCCCGGCCGTACAGGATGGTTTTACCTCCTTCGCTTTCCTGGGTGGAAGTCGACTTCCCCGAGATCCTGGAATATAAAGAGTCTTTTCTCGGTAGGGAGCGACCTGTCTGCCGGTTGTTGTCTGTTGCCAGGGATCTGTCACAACGGAAAGAGCGTAACAAACTTTTTCGGGAATTAAATCAAACCTGCAAAAAGGCACTGGTCGTTTCCGAAGGGCTGATCACTTACCTTACCGAGGAAGCCGTTGGAGAACTCGCCAGGGATCTTTCTGCACAACCTCATTTTCACCGCTGGGCTTTTGATCTTTCTTCTCCGCCTTTGCTGGTAATGGCTAATAAAGAAATGGGCGCTGTCCTCAAAGAAGGAAATGCCGTACTGCAATTTGCCCCGGCTGCCGGCGAGGATTTTTTTACGCCCTTCGGCTGGAAACACCTGGAGTCCCGGTCAAAATATAAAACGGCCGCCTCACTGAACCGCCTAACCGGTGATCTGCTGACCTATGCCCATGTTCCCGAACCTCCCGGACCCAGACGTAGTTTTCCCTGGTCGGGGGTTTGTCTTTTTGAGAATATAAACTTGCGGTAGGGGAAGAATTTTTTTTTAAAACTTGGGTAAATAAAAAAAGATTTACATCTTTGTCATCTGTAAAAAATACAGATCCTTTTTATTTTCATGCTTTTCAACGAACACATACTAAACAACAAGACCATTAACCCGGTATTGGACTTGATGTCTGGCTTCGGCTTGGGCTTTGCCTTGGAGTATGTCGTTTATGGGGCATGTTTACAATGAAATAAATAAAATAAATTCATTATAACAGCGCCCCGCAAATTGCGGGGTTTTTTATTTAAAAGCAGGTATATGAGAAAGCTAGCGAGTATTCAGCGAATTAGAGCTTTAGAGAAAATTGATGGAGCCGATGCTATTGAAAAGGCAACGGTATTGGGTTGGCAATTGGTCGTAAAAAAAGGCGAATTTCAATTGGGCGATCTTTGTGTTTATGGTGAGATCGATAGCCTGATGCCGGATAGGCCCGAATTTGCCTTTTTAAAACCGCGTGGGATGCGGATCAGAACGATTCGTCTGCGGGGCCAGGTATCACAAGGTATTTGTTTTCCGCTTTCCATCCTTCCCAGCGGTACTTTTACGGAAGAAGATATGGATTGCACGGAGATACTGGGTATTACTAAATATGAACCACCGATACCCGCTTGTCTGAGCGGTATCATGAAAGGTCGTTTTCCTGCTTTTATACCTAAGACTGACGAAACAAGGGTTCAGGTACTACAATCGTTGTTGGATAAATACAAGGGAGAGACTTGTTATGTTACGGAAAAATTGGATGGAAGCTCGGCTACTTATTTTTTGAATAAAGGAGAGTTTGGGGTTTGCAGCAGGAATATGGAATTGCTGGAAGATACTGCTAACAGCTTTTGGAAGGTAGCGAGGGATTTGGATATTGAGACCAAACTGCGTTCTTTAAACGGAAATTATGCTATTCAGGGTGAACTGATCGGAGAGGGGATACAATGTAACCGGTTAAAGATAAAAGGACAAACAGTTCGTTTCTTCAATGCTTTTGACATTGACCGGTTCGTCTATTTACCCCTGTCTGAATTCCAGGATTTGTTTCAAATGCTGGATTTACCTACGGTTCCTATTCTTTCCACGAATTATGTCCTTTCGGATGATATAGAGTCGATCGTTCAAATGGCGATTATTAAAAGTACAGTGCATACTGAGGCATGGGCGGAAGGTATTGTTATCCGCCCCCTGGTTGAAAAACTGGATCTGATCTTGTCGAATGAAAATTTCAACAATGGAAGGGTAACATTTAAAGCGATCAATCCTGAATTCCTGCTGGCATATGGGGAATAAAAAAAACAGAAAGGGAGACAGTTATGAGAAGATTTGTAATGGGTGATATACATGGAGCCTATAAGGCGTTAATACAATGCCTGGAAAGGTCGGGCTTCGATAAAACCACGGATGAGTTGATCCAGCTGGGAGACGTATGCGATGGTTTTAACGAAGTATATGCTTGCGTGGAAGAATTGATTAGCATTCCGAACCTGATTGCCATTAAAGGGAATCATGATGAATGGTTCCATGATTTTATTGAAACGGGTTATCACTCCGATAAATGGCGTCAGGGCGGAAGGGCCACGGCTCAATCCTATTTGCGGGTTATCGGAAAGGAGGATATGATCATTCCTTCCGGAGAAGGTTATGCCACGGTTTTAAATTCGGCGGATGTTCCGGAAGAACATCAACGGTTCTTTCGCCGGCAGGCGCTTTATTATATCGATGAGCAGAATAATTGTTTTGTTCATGGCGGATTCAACCGGCAGCAGGAATTTAGAGGGCAGCCTTCCCTGGTTTATCTCTGGGACAGGAATCTTTGGTCACAGGCGCTTTCATTCGGTTCCTATAAAAAGAACAAGTGCAGTAAAGGCCGGTTTAAAATGGTGACGGAATTTAAGGATATTTTTATTGGGCATACGGCTACTACTTATTGGGGAACTGATCAACCCATGGACGCCGCCAATATTCATAACCTGGATACAGGTGGTGGGGGTGGAGGCCGATTAACCATAATGGATCTTGATACAAAAGAGTTCTGGCAGTCGGATCCTGTTGGTGAGATGTATAAGTTCCGGTAGAGGAAATTGTTCGCCTTATAGGTTTGCCGGTTTGTCCATCAGCACATAAGGGATCTTGGCTTCGCCGAGGGCAAGCATGGCCGTAAAACCATGATCCCGGATATCCGCCCATTGATCGGGGAAGATAGTCTGGCAGCCTTCCGAGCTGGTCGTATTAAAACCGCCGTGATGAATGTCGATGAATGGCCATCCATCCGGGTCCGTTACCGTTTCCGTCTTTGACTGGCCGTCGCGTATGAGGGTTACCGGTGCCGCCTGCCGGAAAGCCCAATAAGGAAGTAATCTGTTCGGAATGACCGGGACATCCTTTCCGGTGGCGATCAACCGATCATATATGGCCTTGTCTGCGTTATCGGCCATATTCAAATGGTGGATACCGTGTAATCCTTTTTTATACCAATAGACGCCGGGTTGCAAAAGGGCAATGCCCGGTTTCACGATAGAAGGATCGGTATTCCCATTATACCCTTTAAAAAAATCCGGGGTTACCAGGAAAAGGGCATCATCATAGATGCCACGCTTATTTCCTCCTGCCGGCTCGAAGTAGCCCCGGATTCCAAGGATCGTCACTTTGTTGGTCAGATTAAAAGGCGCCAACAGGCTCAGGGCCTGGGCACGGGTAAGTGTTGGGGTAGTCATGCTTAAAATAATAGCGTTTATCTAAACTACTATTAAGTATGCATCAAAACCACCGTGAAAACACCTATAACCGTACGTATATATTCGCATGTTGCTGCGGCAGGCAGGCTTTGGCTCTGTCTTAATTTGGCTCTGGCTGATTCAGGCTCCTGCCTGTCGCGGCTCAGGCTGGTACGGATTGGTTGATGGAGGCCAGGATTTCCAATAGTTCTCCGGTTGGCAGGACGGTGGCAAATTCCCGGTTGATCGTGGCCAGGGATAGCTGGTGTACCAGTTCGGCAGGATAATTTACTCCGTTCAGTCCTCTGGAATTAAAGGCGGCTGTTGCATCTGATAGGACAAAGGTATTATAGCCATAATTACCTGCCATCCGGGCCGTCGTGGAAATACAATGCTGCGTGGTCAATCCGGCGATAACGACGGTTCTGATCCCTTGCGCATCCAGTTGTGTCTTCAGATCGGTTCCGATAAAGGCGCTGTTGACGTTCTTACGGATAAGGGTTTCGCCGGGCAAGGGTTTTACTTCGTCCTTGATCTCGTTGCCGGGCTGTCCTTCCGCCAGGGGAGAGTTGGGCTTGAGAGAACAATGTTTGACGTGGAACAGGGGCCAGTTGTTTTTCCGCCAGTAATGGAGCAGCAGACTGGCATTATGTTCTGCCTGTGGGTTGTTACGTTCTCCGCCAAAGGGTTCCAATTGATCAAAACCTTTTTGGATGTCAATAAGGATCAGGGCCGATCCGTTCAGCAATTCTTGTTTCATGGCTGTTATTTTATGAATGTTTAAAAAAGAGAGATCGCTAAATGGCCTTTCGCTGCAGGATCCTTTGTAATTGCCGTTCGTTCTCAAAACCGCATTCTGCTGCAATGGCGCTGACCGTCATACCCGGTGAGTTTCGCAGGGTCCTTGCTTTTTCCAGTCTTAACAGGGTAATATATTCATGGATACTGACACCGGTTTGGATCTTGAAGGTCCGGGTGAGATTGCGGCTGCTCATGTTCACCTTTTCCGCCATTTTATCGATGGTGGTTTTGCTGGAAAGGTGATCTATCAGCCAGTCCTGCAATTGGTGTATACCCTGGTGCAGATGATTGCGGAAATTCAGATAGACACTTTCCTGTGAATGCTGGCCATTTCTTCTGGAATAAACAACCAATTCCCGGGCGACTTTATGGGCGAATAATGCGCCATGTTCCTCTTCCAGGATAAATAGAGCCAGATCGATCCCTGAACTTATCCCCGCGCTGGTATAGATGTTGCCGTCCCGGACAAAAAGAGAATCTTCCTGTACAATGGTAGAGGGAAAGCATTTCTTCAATTCACTCAGCATACTCCAATGCGTGGTGGACCGTTTGCCATCCAGCAGACCGGCCTTGGCCAGGATAAAGGAGCCAATACATACCGAACAGATCCGCACCTTTTGTTCTGCCTGTTCCCGCAGCCAGCCGTAGAGTCCTTCCCATTCTTTTTGATACTCCTGAGAGGCCAATAATTTCCGGCTGAAACCGGGGATAAACAAAAAGTCATCCTCACCCAGGCTTATTGTACTATAATGATCCAGGCGGCAGAAATAAAGACCCGAAGAATCATTCATTTCCGGTTTAAAGGAGCAATAGCTGATCTCATACTGGTCGTTCATTTGACCCGCTCCCCAAAACGCCTGAACGGGACCCGACAGATCGAGCAAATGAACACCCGGCGGAATAAAAAAGACGGCTTTTGTTTTTTTGTCCATAAATCAGGGTTCTTACACAAATATAGACCAGAGAATTGGTATGGGAAAGGACAAACAGGCGACAGATTGGGCCATTTTATTTTAATTGCAGGGTGTCAGCTGTATAGCCGAAATGCAGCGCTAAGTAATTGCCGAGTCCCTGTTTTGCCCAAATAATTTGTACATTTCCATTTTTCAAAATGTCTGGCCTGTCATGAGAGTTTTGCCCTTGTTGTTCTGTCTTTGTTGTATCCACTTTTCCCTTTCCGCTCAAAAAAAGAATGCCGGTTTCCAGCTGCACATCAAACGCGCAAGCAGCCCCATCCGGGTCGACGGGATTATGGACGAAACTGCCTGGAAAGATGCCGATGTAGCCGGTGACTTTTATATGGTGTTGCCGATGGACACCAGCAAGGCCAATGTGCGGACGGAAGTCCGGATGACCTATGACGATCATGTTATCTATCTGACGGCCGTTTGTTTTGACGGGATGAAAGGAGAGGCGATGGTAGAGTCCCTGCGACGGGATTTTAGTTTTGTCAAGAACGATAATTTTATCTTTTTCATGGATCCCTTCGAGGACCAGACCAATGGGTTTACCTTTGGGACAAATGCCGCCGGTGGACAATGGGATGGGATGATGTATGAGGGCGGCAAAGTAGATCTGAGCTGGGATAATAAATGGACCTCGATGGTCAAACATTACCCCGACCGCTGGATCCTGGAAATGGCCATTCCGTTCAAATCGCTTCGTTATAAAAAGGGGATCAGCACCTGGGGTATCAATTTCAGCCGGAACGATCTCAAAACAACGGAAAAATCGGCCTGGGCGCCGGTTCCCCGTCAGTTCCCCACCGCCTCGCTGGCCTATACCGGTGTGTTGGTCTGGGATACGCCTCCTCCCGAACCCGGCCCCAATGTTTCGGTCATACCTTATGTATTAGGCGGTACCGGTAACAATTATGAAAAGGGTAGTCCCATCAAATTTAAGAAACAGATAGGTGGGGATGTCAAGATTGCCGTGACCTCATCCCTGAACCTGGATCTGACGGTGAACCCGGATTTTTCGCAGGTAGACGTGGACAAACAGGTGGTGGATCTGAGCCGTTTTGAACTATTCTACCCGGAGAAAAGACAGTTTTTCCTGGAGAATGGCGATCAGTTCACCAATTTCGGTTATGCCTCAATCCGTCCCTTCTTTTCCAGAAGGATCGGTCTTGGAGTACCCATTGAATTCGGGGGACGTCTCAGCGGCAAGCTGGATAGAAACTGGCGGATCGGGGCAATGGATATGCAAACGGGCAGCATCGATTCCATCGGCCTGCCCAAACAGAATTTTGCCGTGATCGCCCTGCAGCGTAAGATCTTTGCCCGTTCCAATATCGGTTTCCTGTTCGTGAACAAAGAATCCCTCCATTATCAGCCTGGTAAGGATACGATCCATCCCGCCTATTCCCTGTATAACCGCAGTATCGGGGTGGAATTTAACCTGGCCTCTTCCAATAATGCCTGGACGGGTAAGGAATTGGTCTTGAAGTCCTTTAGTCCGGGCAAAAGCGGCAGCGATTTTGTCAATGCCGGAAATCTCCAATATACCAGCCGTCACTGGCTGATCAATGGGCAGTACGAGTATGCTGGTAAAAATTTTAATGCCGAAGCCGGTTATGTTCCCCGTCTTGGATATATCAAATTTAATCCCCAGATTAATTACTTTTTCCTGCCCCGGTCCGGTCCCTTGCTGAGCCATGGCCCCCAGGTCAATTCCACTTATTTCTACGATACCAAATTTCACCAGACGGATGATGAGACGCTTTTGACCTGGCTTTTTACCTTCCGCAATAGAGCCACCCTGTCAGCCATAGGTATTCATGATTTTGTACAGCTACTGTCTCCTTTCGATCCGACCAATACCGGGATCAATTACCTGGCCACCGGAACCCGGCATACCTGGAATACCGGAGGGATCGATTTTGTGTCCAAGCCGCAGAGTATTTTCACTTATGGTTTTTCCAGTCGTATCGGGGGGTATTATGCCAATGGAACCAAACTTACCCTGACCAATGATCTTGGCCTTCGTTTCCAGCCCTATGTGAGTATCGCCCTGAGTACATCCATGAATCGTTTGTCCCTGCCGCAACCCTGGGGGAATACTACCTTCTGGCTGATCGGACCCCGGATCGATGTGACCATGACAAACACTTTATTTTTTACGACGTATATACAATATAATGAACAGGTTAAGAATATGAATCTGAACGCCAGATTCCAATGGCGATACAAGCCGGCATCGGATCTTTTTATCGTTTATACGGACAATTATCTGACCACTCCGTTCTCGGTTCGTAACCGGGCTGTTGTTTTGAAGTTTACTTATTGGTGGAATATCTGATTTTTCAATTAAAACCCCTATATTTGCCACCCGCTGTTGATAACCAGTTTACTGGTTCCGGTGACAGCGGATTTTAAAAGTACGGGAAGTAGCGCAGGCCGGTAGCGCACCTGGTTTGGGACCAGGGGGTCGCAGGTTCGAATCCTGTCTTCCCGACTTGAGAGGACAAAGCAGGAATTTTCCCGCTTTGTCCTTTTTCATTTTCGCTGAAAGCCTTGTCCAGCGTGTATATTATCCGGGCTGCTTCATTGATCCGCGTGGTTCGAAGTCGCTCTCCGTCAAAAGTCAATTTTTCCGGATACATCGAACCAATGACTTCCCGCTTCTTTTCTATTTCGCCATCCTGGTAGATATAGTCCAGTTTCAGAAGATTATCTATTCCCGCATCCAGCAGGCCGGGCATGTCCTGGTCCTCTTCCCGCACCGCAAGCCGGGCTTTAAGCCTTTCTAACTGCTCTGCATACTTCGATTTCATGTCCCGAAAATCGGCGGGTGCAAGTTGTTTAGAGGATACCAATTCCTCGATATAGGCAATCTTATCTTCCACCTGAGCGACCTGGGCTAACAGTTCCTTCCGATCATTCAGAAGGGGGGAGGTTTGGCTGTACCAGGATTCGGTAAGGACGACTTTATAAACGTCTATTGCCTCCGGACGAGGGATATATTTCTTCAACTCATTGATCAAACAGTCGTTCACGGCATCGGCGCTGAACCGGCAGGTACACCCATCGAAGCAGTGATAATAGGAATAATACTTGTTCCGGCCTTTGGAGGCGCTGCCGGTCAAAATCTTGCCGCATTCGGGGCAAATGAGGAATCCACGTAAAGGCAAGCTGGCATTCGATACCACTTTCAGCCGGTAGGTATTTCTTTTTCTTCCATGAAGAACATCATGGACCTTGTAATACAATTCTTCGGTTATAATAGGTTCATGCTTGGCCTTTATGAATTGAGCTTCCTCGTCTTTGTACTTTTCAAGGAATATCTTTCCACAATAGACGGGGTTGGTAATGCAAGTCCAAAAGAGGCTTTTGGCTCCTTTAAATCCCTTTTCCCGTGCTATCTTATAAACCTGTTCTGTATTATAGGTGCCTTCGGCTACCTGTTCAAAAGACCACCGGACAATACCGGCCAGAGGTTCCTCGGGGGCAATGTATTTCCTGCCTAATTCATCCGTTTTGTTGATATAGCCGACAGGTGCCAGGCCCATATAACGGCCTTCCTTTTTGGCCCGCCGCATTCCGGCTATTACATTCAATGCCCGCCGGTCGTTCTCTACCTCCGGGGCGGCAAGATAGAAAGCCAGCATCATTTTATTTTCCGGAACGGATAAGTCCAGCGGCTGTTCGATAGCCTGGGGTTCTACCCCCAACTTGCGGAGGGTATTAATCATTTGGTAGGCATCTCCGGCATTCCGGCTAAAACGATCCCACTTAATAAATAGTACAAGATCTGCTTTGCCCTTGTGTCTTTTAAGGTCTAGTAAGTATCTTTTCCACTGAGGCCGGTTAAAAGTCTTGGCGGAATGATCTTCAAAGATCACCTGACGAACGGATACATTGTTAATGTTGCAATAACGGCGAAGCAGTTCTTCCTGGCTGCGCTGAGAATAGCCTTTGTCTGCCTGCTCATCGGTTGATACCCGGATGTATAAGTCTGCTATTTTCATGTCAAAGGTTTATATTCAATTTACTAAAAGTTGAAGAAAACGGCCTGAAAATGTAGGGAATTCCCAGGCCGTTTTGATCGGAATGATGCTCGTTGCACACAGTTACCAGTGGCGATCCAGGTAATTAGCGACTACGATGTCAGCTAACTTCCGGAGGAATTCCAGGACAAGTGCTGCCTGTGCCACTGATACATTCATCCCTCCTTTTCTGAGCATTTCCGCTGCCTTTTCCGGTGGCAATTTTTCCATTTCTCACAGTTTATCTTTTTCACAATTGCGCCCTGGTGAAAGGGCATTCCATACAAATATAAGATATAATGTTTGGTAAAACGAATATATTTACCAAACTTAAAGTTAAATGCAGTAACTTTATCCCGTTGAACGATTTTGTGCTTATTTGTGCTTGTTTGGTAGGTCGCGCCGGAAAATATTCTAAGAGACCATATCAAAACATTTCAAAATTGATCAAAATGGATGAGAAAAAAATATATCAGGTTACTTACAAGGTCTACCACAACGAAAGGATCAAAAAGGTCTCTTTTCATGGTAAACTTATGTATCCTTTATACATAAGGCTGACTTTTGACCGGCGGTCAACGGAATACAAATCCAATCTGTTTGACCTGTTCATGAAACCAAAGTATGGAATTCGGGTTTCGGGACAGGTGTATCCTCCCCCAATCGAGAAGGTCATTCAGCGGGAGGAAAAGTTAATTGAATTTGTCATCGACCGGCATCCGGACGACTTTTCATTGGAAGTGTTTAAGCAGGAATATGACTACTATAGCCGGGATCTACTGGACGAGATGGAGCCAGGTTTTATGAACTATTTACAAACCTTTTTCGAAGATGAGGGTATGCCATACCTGGGCGATGTGCTTGTAAATAGCCAGTGGGAAGTTTCTTTATATGACGTGGTCCGGGACCTCAAAATGGCACTCAAGCCAGACCTCTATCAGCATTTAATAGACCACTCTTTTCATTACGCACCTCCTTATTTCCCATTGCATCAATTTATTGAGACACCGCTAAGGCCACCTCTTAAAGTTCTAACGGTTATGGATTGTGAGAATCCTTCGACCAAGAAGGGGTTTAGTGATTTTATGGAAAGAAATTATCCTCGGCAAGATTTAGCGGAAATGTTAGGACAAATCGATGAGTGGTTAAAATGCGGGGAATAAATTAGATCCCTGGTTTCCGTTAAGGGGTCTAGTTTATTTCTTAATATGCTATATAAAGTCTGAAAAATACCCGTAATCTTGATCAACCAAAATACGCCTATCTAAATAACAATTAAATTGTTCGCAAGATGTTTCAGGCAAGAGAGTACAACTGTAACAGGCCGATAAATTCAAATTCCCAGCACCTTGTCCAGACGAGTAATAACATATTGGGTCAGTTGAACAATCAGTAGCCCGTGTAATTGCAGATTGAATAATTTTACCTATTCGATCTGTTTGGCATGTAGATGTAATTCCTCCATAGCTGCCTTCTGAACCTGCTATTGTGTAAATCAGTACACCTTGCATTTTTCCATCCTCAACGTATAATCTTTCTTGGATGGAAGTAGAGGGGTATCCGCATAAAAACTCCAACTCTTTTATTATTAGGTGAGAAAATGAATGTAATAAAATTAATTTAGCGTTTATTTCAAGGTCCTTATTTAACGAAGATTCAGAGTGCTTGTGGTTATATATTATTGAAGAAATTCTGCTATTTACTTCGGGATGTTGAATTAGCCAATCGTTTAATTTTACATTATCAAAATCAAAGAAAATTCCCTCTCCGAATGTTTCAACAGCAGGCAAATACTTTGTGTTCAATCCTGTATCTTGCCAATCTCCTTCAGAAGTATATTTCTTTTTTATCGGCTCTTTTGTATTCTTAATTTCATCATCACTTCGTAAAAAATAATCCTTATCAATTGGCTCTTGTCGAGTATAAGAAGTTTGTACTGATGTAATCTTAAGTTTATCAATTCTATAAATAGCTTTAATTACTTGATTTTGAAAATAAGAAGGATCTATTTTCTCAAAAATTAAGTTGTTTTCAATATTTTCCTTATTCCTGTTGGTAATAAATTTGTACTCATCAAAACGATATTCATTTTCAGTTTTGGCAGTCTCAGTGTCCGAAATATTGAAGTCGTTATCTATCAATTTTTGAATAATATTTGGAGCAATCGTAATTTCAATTAAATCTTGGAGGTCCTCAGAAATTTCATCTGCGCTTTTCCCTTTGTCATATCTCTTTTTAATCTTCTCGATAGTGTTGTCGTCTAGCTCATCATCCGCTGGAAGATAAATACTTGATAAGATATTTGGATAATAAACGCTATTACTTGTTCTTATAACAGGTTTAAAAAGCACATCTTCATTATTATTTTGGATAATATCTCTTTTATTTACCCGTAAGTTAAATAACCCTGTTAAAGTACTGAATCCAATTTGAACATCATGTTTGTAAGGAATTATCCAGATTCCATTTAGATCGTTAAGTTTATCGGATGTCCTGTATTCAAGACGGATACCTTCAGGAATCTCAACATTGGCTAATGTTATCCTTTCTTCTTCTCCTTGATCTTCTGTTTGATTCCCTTTTTCAAGACGCTTCTTTTTTACATCTCTGAGTAAGGCCCATCTATCCCAAGGCACATCAGCTAACTCACCATTTGCAGAGGTCATTATAAAACGAATTTGCTCTAAATCAACTTTTAATTTTCCTTTACCTGTTATTTGCCTATTCAAATAACATTTATAACATTTCGGAGGATGAAAATCATCTCTTTCTGAAGCCTGAACACATGTGTCCCAATTTGACTTCCAATTGACCAATCTATCAAATCTCTTACAATTGTTGCAATAAAACCACTCGGGGAAATATCTGCCTCCAATTAAAGCTGTTGCGTGGTTTAAAAACTGACCATCCTTAACGTCATTAATAGGGATACGGGCAAGATGTTCTAATTTAGTAAAATATTTTTTCAATCTGTTTTTAAACCGCTTGTCATTTACAGTATTCTCGTCGGTAAATCTTCCATTAATTGCTGTAAAAAATGGCCATTTATTAAACGGCTCCACTAGAATAGATCCATTTCTTGTTTCTAATATAGATCCTACCCCACCATAAGCGCTAATTGCTTTTCTTGTTTGTATATCCTCGAATTGATTATAATTCATTAATGTCAATTTATGAATATTTTTATTAAACTATTCGTGTCAATTTCTCTCATTGATTGCATCAAACTCCAGTCATCCAAATTTGTTGATTTTTGAATTAGATTGTGATTTTCGTTTTCAGCTCCTTTGTATTTTAAATCTAGCTCCTGTCTCTTTTGCTGCCATTCTTCGTTCAAGATATCTAGCTTGTTAAGTGCATAGCTTAACTGACTTTTATTTTTAATTCTCAGTGATAAAAAGACTTTCAATTCGTCAATGTTTCCGTCAAAGTCTTTGGCATCCTTATCTTCGAAATACCCCTTCTTATGCCGCACGTAACAAATTAGAATACTATTTAAAGCTTTATCCAAGGTGATTTCAGTATAAGGAGTTATACTTAAAGGCTCAACAAATTTGTAGTAGGCGTTGTTAAATGGAACATAGTTTTCAAAGTACGACTTCTCTCTTGAACGGTTGGGGTCTAACAAATTAAATACGATTCCTTCTTTATCTCTTCCCACACGACTAGACGCCTGAATATACTCTGCTACATTTCTAGGCTGTCCATTCATAAGCATTATATTCAAACGTTTTATGTCTATACCAACAGAAAACATATTGGATGCCAAAACTAAATCAACTGTTTTAGTTACATAATTTGTCTCATTTTCCTTATCCGTTAACCCAAATGGTTGTTCCAATTCGCTCAGTAGGCTCTTAATAAAATAACTTTCTATCCTACTTGTTAGTTCTTTTGTTCTACCTGCAAGCCCATAGTGGTTGAAACCAAACCAAACAGGAGCAATGCCAAACCGGTTATGCAACAGTTTCAGTAAAGTCAAGATTTCAGCAGGAATTTTATTGTATATTTTTCCTACGTCTTTCAGACTATTATAGAATGAAACTATGGTCCAGTAAAAATCTTGTATTCCAATCGCATCATTTTTTGATAAACCACTTGTGTGATGAACTAACAGCCTGTAAAGCTCAATCCTTGCTAAGAGTAAGTGTGCTATTACCTGTATTTGGGTATCTAAAGCTGTTTTCCCTGTAGGAATAAAACCAATATGTTTTCTTTTACTATTTACTGAGACGTATGAGAAGAAATTGTCATCATAAGTAGTGCCAGGTGATGGAAACACATTTAGCTTTCTGCTTCCATACAACATTTCAATTTGATAAGAGGTATTCCTGGTTGTAGCGGTAGATGCAATGATTTTCGGTTTTCTCTTTCCTTTTGTGCAAAGCATTTCAACCATTGCTTCAAACAATCCTGTTATCGAACCTAATGGGCCACTTAATAGGTGAAGCTCATCTTGTATTATCAAGTCGGGGGGTAGGCCGTTTTTAGAAAGCGAGTTGAATAATAAATTCCCTTCCTTTCTATGTGAAAGCATTGCAAACTTATCTACAGTTGCAAAAAGAAGGTCGGGTTGCTTTTCATAAATGGCATCATCAACAAAATAAATCGGAAGCTCGTTATGGAATGAACACCTCACATTTAGACAATGAGTTGTAAAACTGCCAATTCTGCTACTTGCACTATATTGTGCTTTATAACCTTGAATTAGAAAATTGGTTTCAGGTTTTTTGGATATTAAATTGCAGCCACACCAGGGGCAATTAGTAACTGGGAATGTATTCTTCCTTTTATAATCTGAGTATTTTCCTTGATTAATAAATGTTAAGGAGTTTTGAATTTCTGTCACAATATGCTTAGCATCGTTATAGGTGTTTGGTGTAGTAGCCGAACCTACCCACATTCCAATTGTTATGGGAAAAGTGCCAATTGAAAATATATCTCCGTTTTGGAATTTTTTCCGCAGAAAATCAATTGCCAAAATAAGTTTACTCGCCCTTTCGAATTGTTGTGCAGTAAGCAAGCGTAAGGTATAACGCATAATTACTGATACTCCATTTGCATTTTCTTTATTCAGCCTTCTTCGACAAAAAATTGTAAATGCCGTAAGTGCAAGATAAGCCTCTGTTTTGCCGCCACCAGTTGGAAACCAGAGTAAATCTACTATGTCATTTCTATCTGGACTGTCCTCGTTAATTGTAGATTCAATGTTTAACAATAAAAAAGCTAATTGAAAAGGGTAGTACGAAGGATTATAAGCCACATATTTCTCGAAATATTCTAAACTGTCATAGTCAACTACATTGTATTCTGCAAAATCAACTAATTCTTTAGCTTTTTTACCGAATGCTGCATCCTTCGAAATGACCATCTGAATAAACATAGCTGTGTTAGCCAATAGAAATGAACTGTAGGCAACGTCGTTATTATTTAAATAATTGATATTCTTGAGTAGTCTATCGTATGTTTTTTGCTGATTTGCTATTATAGATTCAAATATTGGAATGTGCTCCTGTTTAGTAGGTATATTTCCTTTTTGCGAATCTATCCACTTAAGATATTCTCCTACGAATAATTTTAATTTAGAAATAATTTGCTCCTTTGAATATTCTGTCCAAATAGATAATTGCTTAACTATTGTAATTGATTTTACATTTTCAGGGAAATCTTTTCTAAAATCGTTGCTATAGTTCTTTATATCTACTTCAGGTAAAAATGTTGTTACTAATTCAGTAGGTTTTTTTGTGTTATTCCATGTGACTGCACATCCGTGACCAATTGCAAAGGAATATTCATTTCTGTATTGGTAATTAATTGTATTTAATTCATCGTCGTACGGGTTATTCTCAAACAATGGTTTATATGGTTTGAACTGAGTTCCTGTAACCTTTATCTGTACTTGAAAAATGCACTTCCCATTTAATTTTTCATTTGTTGTTGAGAAATTTCTTTTAGGCTGAGTTGCCCCATTTTCCATAAGTATTTTTACATACTTACCATACTTTGTTTGATAAACTCTTTTATAGTAGCAAGTTACCGTATTGGCAGTCGATTCATCTCCAAAAATTCTTACACCTTTGTAATTATCAGACGCAGTATCATTCAGGTTAATATTTAAACTAATTGTGGGTATTTGTTCTCTTCGCCATGTTCGACCTAGTAATAATTCTGCCTTATGCAGTGCTGACGAATTTCTTATTTCAGGATTATCTTTAAAGTGCTTATTTAAATTATATACTGTTAGCTTTTCAAGGCCAGTGTTTTCGATCTCGGAGCCTGTTGTTTTAAAATACATTTTACCATCTTCATAAGCTAAATATTCTACTAACGGGAATGTATCATTATTCACTAGCTTATTAAAGTCGTCTAAAGAAACTTCAATTCTTGCATCAGTGGGGTTAGTTATTTGATGGTACCTAGAAAACGAGAAGTCGGCCTGAATTGCATTAGTGTTTTCTTCTACACAGAACGTCAAGCCAAAATTAGTAGGGAAATAGTGATTGGTTTCTGAATATGCAGCCCCCTCGTTTTCATTAGTAGATATTTTTTTCTTCTTATAATTAGGATCTTCAGCTCCGTCGATAGAATTTGATTCGCTTAGGTCTGCGCCAGGATCGTTATTGTCAGAATCTGAATACTCTGTTTTTGATGTTGTGTCATCTTCGCCACCAATGGACAAATCATTTCCCTTGTTAACGCTGCTAGGAAATAGAACGGCAGAGTAGTATCTTTTTAAAGGATAATCAGAAATTATCTCAGAAGAAGCATCTAACCCAAAAACATCAGAACCAGGTCCTATTAGGCATTTTTGAACTGTATCACGAAAAATCAATCGTGGATTGTTCAAATATTCTTTCATCGGCATTTTTCAGTAGTTTTTTATCTTTTATCTTTTTTTCTATTATAGATTTTACCACCTTGTCGAGTATTTTATCTGGCATTTTACTTAGGGAATCACTTTTTTGAGATAACCCAGAAGCTACATAATCTATTAAGTCCGCCCCTAATATCTTGCCAGCTTGTTGTCTTATTCTTTTATCTTCCTTGGAAAGTTTAAGAACTAAATCATAGTTAATTACAAAGTCAATTTCTGTTAGATTTGAAGCGATGCACAAATCTCTTATTGCTTCCATTGTGTTTTTTCTTGGAAATCGAACTCGTCCTTTATCATCAAGGTAATTTAAGAATGTACTAAAGTGGATATTCCTTCTGTTTCTGAAAAGGTTCTTAAAAAGCAGGTCGTTATTAGGGTAAATTTCTTTTAACATTTTCAATGCAATAAACCAGTTATTGGAATATTTATTAATAGTCTCCATTTGATTGTTAATGTCAAATATTGATAAAGTATTTTCAAATGTTTCAGGGTTTTCGTTTTTATAAAATCTAATTGAAGCATTAGCATAAACTTCACCGATAGTAGTTTTAAGTTGTTCATTGCCGTCTACAAGAAAGATTGCTTTCGAAGACTTGAAGACATCGGCAGAATTATCATCAAATGTTATTTCATAGAATATATCATCTAATGGAGCATCTGACTGTTCTTCAAGATTGAATTTAACTTTATCACTTGAAAGACTTACCTCAAAGATTGATTCCAACCCTCTGGTAACAACAGGTTCAATATATTCAAAAGATGAAGAGACAAACATTTTCCTATCAGCGTGGTTTAGTCTTATAAAGTCTTCAGCATTATCATTTAGCACTATTTTATCGAAGGATATTTCATCGAGATCTTTATAGCATAACACAAAACAATTGCCTTTTAAATGTTGCAGCCTGTTAAAGATTTCCTGGTTGTTGAGATAGGGAATAAGGTAATATTTTTCTGATGTATTTTTTTCGACAGTGTTAATCCATTTTTCTAAAAATAGAATTTTTTCGTCTATGCGTTTATCAGATATTAAAATGATATTGTTCAACCTTGCTATTTGAATTTGTTTTTTGATATAATCGTATTTTATTTTATCAATAATCAAATATATTTTGTCATTCTTTTTTGACAACTCAATTATTTTATCCCACTTTGGGTTTTCTACGAGAAAAAAATCTTCAAAGAATTTAAACTTATTAATAAGAATATCCGAGATAGATTTAATTAGTTGGTTATCGTAAATATCTTTTTCATAAAACTTGTTACTAAATTCATCAGTACTAAAATGAGCCGTAATTCTATCTCTGTATTCATTGATTATTGCTTTTGCATTTTCAGAATTAACTATTAGTAATCGAAAATAAAAATTAACATATCGGAGTAGGTAAGATATATCAATACCGTATTGTGCAGTTAAATTATCAATTTCTGTTTTAAATTCGGTTACATGGGATAGCAATTGATGGCTTGGAATAGCAATCTTTTTTATAGCTATCGGTGTCTCATTATTGGCTATTTTAATTTCCTTTATACTCCAAAGCCATTCCTTAAAAATATGATTCGTTATTGGCTTTTTTGAACCTATCAGAATTATGTTTTTAATCTTGCCATTCCATTTTGCATTTTGAATTTGCGGGAATAAATTATCATTATATTTGCTATCTGCAATTACAATTAATTCGTCGAACACATCTCCTTGGTTTAGTAAATAAGATTCAGCAGTATTGAAGTCGTTGCATATTTCCATCAATGTGTCAATGGGTATTTGATATTTCTGCTTGCCTGTTTTTGTCCAATAACGAGTAGGTAGGTTTTCGTCTACCTTAAAATACTTTTGATCCGCAATGACCAGAGTTTTATGTGGAAAAGAGGTTAAGAATGGAAAATTTTTGTCTTTAAACTTCTCTTTCAAAAACCGTGAAAACCCTTGTATTAATTCAATCGTTTTGCTCTTTCTATAATCAAACTCTTTGCTGAGTTTGGTATAAATCCCTTGGGGAATTTCGAAATAACTTTCTTTTTGGTTTGGCTTTGGGAATTTTAGTTGGATTCTTATTGTGTTAACTGTCGATCC
The DNA here is from genome assembly GCF_054461575.1 of Flavitalea flava. Classification (NCBI taxonomy): domain Bacteria; kingdom Pseudomonadati; phylum Bacteroidota; class Chitinophagia; order Chitinophagales; family Chitinophagaceae; genus Flavitalea; species Flavitalea flava. The sequence goes on along the minus strand of NZ_JBTLQH010000020.1, from coordinate 9,356 downwards.
TTTGTATGTGTATATCTGACCGTTAGTATATATTATATCGTCAAAATTAAGCTCTGGCTGATTTAGTTTATAGGCACAAAAATTTTGATACAACTTTATTAATGCTACTGAATAGAATATTGATTCAAAAAAACTGGCTCCGTAATCGTCTTCTGGAATCCCAATAAATAGATCGTCTGATTTTTCTTCTAAAATGTGTCTGTTTATGATATGAAAATTTATGTAGTCGAACGCTGTAAATCCTTTTTGGTCAGATATATCGAAGTCGTTAGTAATCGAAAATTTAGCTTCTTTGAAAATTGCTGTGATGTAATCTTCTATTTTGGCAAGCATATTTTGGGGTTAAGCGGAAAATATTCAATTACTCAAAGAGCTGCCTAGGTTTAGAAATTCTTGGTCTTAGCTCCTTTTAATAGAGAAATTTATGTGACCATTGAATATATTCTATTTTTGGGGCAATGTTGATTCTATAAGATCATGTATATCTATTTTAAAAATTAGTGATATTTCATATAGCCGTTCAAGCGGCGGTTGGTGATTATTGGTCGCCCATTTAGATACTGTTCCTTCAGTTACCCCTAATTGATCTGCCAACCACCTGTTTGTTTTATTTCGCTCTGCCAACACAATCCTAAGCCGGTTCAAGTTTATCTTTTCCTTTTTTGCCATTTGAATTCCTATATTGTTGAATGGCAATATATTAGCTATTTTTATGATTATCAACTTTGGCTATTATATAACCATATTTGGTTGTAAATAGACTAATGTTTATCTTTAAATTCAAGTATCATTTATGCATATACAAATACCTAATGATAGTTAAATAATAGACTATACTTTTGCAGGCACATAAAATATTCTAAGCGTGTTTGCTTTATTCTCGTTCTGCGAAACTGCGACCTTCAATAGAACCGGAAAGTAAGGTAAATCGCTCACGTTACGGCGTGGGCGTTCTTATTCCGGTTCAAGGGTGTCGCAGCCCTCGCAGACGGTAAGGACTAACCCACGTCTTTCTTTTTTCCTTGCTTTCCTGGTCGGTCCTTACAAATTTCAACAGCATTTCGTCCAACCAAATTTACGCTGTATGGATACCCAGGATACCAACCCAGGATCATCAGCCCAGATTGACAACCTGCCTCCTGTTAGCACCCAATTCGCAACACCTCCCGCGATTGACCCGGAGCTAAAAGAATTTATTTGGCACTACTGCGACCCTGTTTATACCTGCATAGCCAGATTGACAGGGTTTTCAGATTTAGACGTGCTGGAACACATAACTGGGCAGGTCATACTTGACCTATGGAACCAGAAGGACGTTCTATCGAAAGAACAAAGACCTGGGTTCTACATATTCAAGATACTGCTGCAACAAGTATTCATCTATCTAAAACAGCATGGTAACGAAGCCCGCATCCGCTTACTTCAAAGTATTCTTCTTATTGATTTAGTTTGTTACGACCACATTATAAAAACTGAAAAGAAGCGGTTTAAAACTGTTACATCTTCCTATTTCCTTCATAAAATTAAACGATTATGGAAAACATTTTGATGCGGTTCTGCCGTGAAACTAACCGATATACTGTAAAAACAGTCGCAATGAAATTGGGTATCTGCATTGATGACTATATAGGAATTGAGACGGGGGAAATATTACTCACGGAAGAGCAGGCAAAAATATTGGGGAAATTGTATAATGCCCATACAAGTTATTTTAACGATGAAGCTATTCAATTGGATTTGCTGATAACAAAAATTGAAATCATCAAGGCTTTGAAAGCTAAAATTAGCTCCTTAGAGGGTCTTAATAAATAGCAGTTCCAATACCTAGAGACAGTTCAAGATTTTATCCGATTTTATTTAAACCTTAGTCAATGCTCACAACCATTAAATTTCTTTCGAAACTACAACAGGACTGCTTGGCTGAATTGATACAGAAAATTGTCCAGGCCGTCCAACCCGAAAAAATCGTCTGCTATGGTGCCCGTATCAGCCATTACCAGGAATGGAGCTGTTTCCTGGATAATAGCGGGTATAAAGACGAGTTCCATCCAAGTTTTGACCTTCTGATCATATCCACGGCGGAGGAAAAACGAGATGGACATGATATTGCTCAGATTGCCGAACAGAAATGCGTCCCGCCTTTTTCCCTCTGTTGTATTTCCCATAAAATAAACTCCGTTAATGACGCGCTGATTGCAGGACAGCCATTTTTTTGTTCCTTATACCATAAGGGGATACTTCTATATGACGCCGGCAGAATGGCCTTGAATGATCCGGGTAACCCTGAAAAGGGAAAACTTAAAAGGGAAATGGCACAATCCCACTGGACCCGATGGTATGGTCTTGCCCAATATTTTTTGAAAGGGGCCGCCGATTCATTAACCTATGGCCGACCGGATCTTACGGTGTTTATGCTGCATCAGGCCGTCGAACATACCTGTATAGCGCTCATCCGGGTATTCACCGGGTATCGCCCGAACACCCACAACCTTTTCCGGTTGCTGACTATTATTGAGAACTTTTCTCCAATGTTAATGTGTGTTTTCCCTTGCATCACGAAAGAGGAAAAGGAATTGTTTAAGATTCTACAAAAGGCATACTCCGATTCCCGGTACATGGACGTCTATGATATTTCTGTGGATAAAGTTGCCGTTTTGACGGAGCGGGTCAAGGAATTACAGGCAATTGCGGAATCGCTCTATATGGAAAGAATCGCTTCATATAGTGAAACTCAGGAGCCGCATTTGCCATTGGTTGCCAATGTTGCCAAATAGAAAACTCTCAAATATGTTACTTATCGGTTCCCTTTAATAATTACCCACCATGAATATAACCATATCCCTCGATCTACCTGTAAACTTTCAAAAATCATGTAAGGCATTGGGTATCCTGAGTGGGACAACCATACAGAGTTTTATAAATAGCATTTCTATTTATTCCTTCGTGGTCACGCCCAGTAAAGAACAATGCTCAGTAGCTTCTTCCATTTTTGGATATTATTTGAGAAACGTGGACGGGAAAATAAAACCTATTGCTAATCCTGAAAAAAGAGATATGGGCCTATATTATATATGGCTAATCGTCCGGCTGACCCGACGTAAATGTAGCCGCAACAAGAAGGAAGAAATATATCAAAAAATAATCGACGAATGGTATTCCGATCTGCTTAAAATCAATGGAGCATGAAACAATCGTTTACCTTCCATCTTTCGCCGGATTTTTATATTCTGTGTGACTTCTTCAGTTTAACCCCGGAGGAAGTTCTGCAATATTATGTCAACCACGTTTCCGTATCCCTATTTGCGGAAGTATCCTTGGATAATCCATTTGGAGCCGCCACCTATTTTTTCATCCAATATTCCGAAGATGATGAACAAGCATAAACAATCAATCCGTAAGCCTGTCCGATTACCAGAAAAAGCGGCCAGTCAACCTTTGTCCAGCCTGCGGGAAGCCTTTAAGACGTTCCAACTGGATGAGCTAAAGAAGGAACTCAAACGCTGGCTATATGTTGCGATATCCAATAATAACAGCGTCTATGAAGATGACCTGGAGCGGCGAAACTTAATCCGGTTCCGGAAGGAATTTAGGAAATTGTTGGAATCGTTATCTGTTATTAATAAGGCACATCGCCCTAAAAAGGAAATGGCTTGGTTGACCCGGATGGCACCAGAACTAAGAACGGAAATTGAAAAACGCAATCAACCCACCACATTAAATAAGGAACAACTAGCCGATCCGATGCCGGTTGTCAAACGATTCTGTAGTCGATTTACCCGGCAATATGCCATCAGGGAGATGCGGGATTGGTTGGAAGCTGTCATCACTTATGACGGTAAATATCCGAAGGCGGTCTGTAGGGAATATCTTTTGATCTTTTACGAATGCCTGCTTTGTTTGATTGAATGTGCCTTTGCATTGGCCGAAAAAGATTGACCGTCGCGGCCTGCCAGGGTAGAGAAATAGGGGGGAAAGGAAAAAACAAACTTCGCGGGGATACATCATTGCCCCATTCATAGATGAATAATGATCTAAAGATGAATAGCCTTGAATGGATGACCTTGGGGAAGGAGCCCCGGCAATGATGTATCGCCGCGAAGCGCCAAAGCCCGGGACCGGGCTATATTCTCCAGGTGATCGGCTGCGGCTGCATAACCAATGCTCACATCGGTTCAAAATCGAACTAAAAATATTTAGTGGAATTAAATATTAGATAAAGTTTTTGCGTAGTTGTTTGAACGATTCATAGTCCGCTTTTAACTCATTAACTGTTGGTGTTGTAAGAAGTTCAGAAGGACTGCTGTGTCCTGCTATTGACACACAACATTTCTCATATATATCATTAAGGTTGCCTTTATGCGCGTCTATCTTATGACCTTCAATTCGCAATAATGAGGGGAACGCGACACCCTTTCTGTACCTTTTTATTGTCTTCTGAAGTATATCTTCCTCCACTGTAATTTCTATGGCAGAGCGAAGATGTCCGTACCCTTCGGCCGCAAGTTGTGATTCGACTTTTCCGTTTTTTGGTGCGTTAATAATTGCTTCTAATTTTTTTTTATAATAAGTATACGAATTTATCTCTTCCACTTCGTCAACAATACCTGTTTCTTCAAAATTATTTCTAACTGAATAAAATGAAAAATTGACGCCGGCCTGTTTATTTGAATCAAGTTCTGATTGCTGAATGAAGCTGTTTAATAATAAAATACTATGGGTAAAAACAATTGTCTGCCTGCCTTTTGATAATTCAATAAGTCTTTTTGCAACTTCATCTATTATTCTGTGGTCAAGGCTATTAACCGGATCATCAAAAATTACAGGTGCAATAATGTTATCAAGTTGAAGTTCTGTTAAAAATTCAGCTAGCGCAATGGCTTTTTGCTCTCCTTCACTGAGAATGTCAGTAAGTGAGTATGATTTTATTCTTTGAGTTACTTTGGAGTTTCCTCTATCAGTTCCGAAATTTAGTTCAAGTGTTATATGAGATTTACGAAACGCTTTTAGCTCGTTTTTAAAAATAGTATCGAAATTTTGTTGAACAAGCTCCTCTCTTGCCTCGGTTGTTTTTCTGCTTACTGAATTAGTGCTAAATTCACTGACTTTCGAGTTTAACAGCAACGCTATTTTTATATTCTTAATCACTGTTTTGACCTCTTCTGCCTTTGTTGAAAGGGTTTTCCTGTCTTTCAATTCATTTATTTCAGATTTAAGAGTTGCAGCCTTTGTTGTAATGCCTGATAAAGTAGTGGTTTTGTCAGTTAAACCTTTTTGTAGATTTATTTTTTTGTCTTCAAGAAAGGTGACGTACGGAACGTAGTCAAAATCGAATTTAGAATCCTCGGTAATAGAATTTGCTTCAAAAGAAGTTTTTATACGAGTTAACTCTTCGTTGTATTTAATTATCTCCTGCGGCTGAATATTCTGTTCGTTTTCATCAATCCCGAAGATTGGATGGTTAAAATAAAGATTAGTATCTATTTTTTTAATTGTTCCAATTAGCAGTTCTCTTTCTATATTTAATTTTTGTAAATCTTCCTGAGTTGTATCAGTAAGAAGTCGTTTATAATTAGCCAGCAATTCTTTCGCTGAGATTTCAAGAGGTTGGTTACAATAGATACATTTATCATCCAATTCAGGATAGTTAGGTTTATCTAATATTTTAAGATAACTATCTGCTGCTGTAATGAAATCTTTGAATTCTTTTCTTTCATAAAATTCTATTCCGTTAGCTTCAGCCACCTCTTTAAGCCCAGATTTTGTTTTTCCTTCCAGCGCGTTAATCCTTTTATTTAAGTCAATTAAAGTTCGTATTTGGCTTTCGGAAAAAACAGATTGGGCTATTTTTATTTTTGCAATTATACTGCTCAATTCATTTATTTGCGCAGACAGATTGTTTATTTGAATTCTCAACAATTCGTGATTAAGATTGCCAAGATCTAATTCTTTTTGTTGCAATTCTTTATCTTGTGCCGGCAAATATGTTGAAAGCTCATCTAGCCTTTGCTCGGTAGATTTTGCATTTAATGTACTAATAAATTGGTGTTGTGTACTTCCCACATTTAATGATTCAGTCCATGAAAGAGTTGTTGGATGTGCTGCAATCTTTTGCCGCAACAGAGTGGCTAACTCTGAAAGTTCAGAAGTAACTATATTAAACAAATGAAAACCGATGGGGGACACTATTAATTGTCGGTCGTTTAATGAAAGCTGAACACAATTACTATTAAATACGGAAATATTGGTTAATTCAGGATGATTATTACTGCCGTTCCAATTAAACGTTATGGGGTTTGCATTCGTTGAAAAATCAATCGTAGCAGTTTTGGGTTCTGGGTCGCCATAGACGTTATGATGGATAATGTTTTTGTTATCATAACTAAAACCCAATGATTTCAAAATTCTTCCATACCCTGTTTTGCCTGTACCATTTTCGCCATAAATAATGGTAATATTTTTGCCAAACGTTATACTTTGGTTTTTCGCCAGCCTATTAACACCTGTAATATCCTTTAGGGAGATTAGCTCTATTACCTTACTTGACGGCGTGTATTTCGGTTTGATAAAGGTTAATGGTTGTAACTGTTTTGTTGATCGTAGAGAATCAAGGAAGTAATTAAACACAAGTTGTCTGTCCTGGGGATTTAGGCTGTTTTCGGTTTTAACTATTGTGTCAATTAATAATTTTCCCCAATCATTATGAGCGTTCGCCCATTCCCAAAGAAAATCAATGATCTCTTTTTTGGCAGTTGTTGTAGATGCCATATGATAACGGTTTAATGTCTGTTTGTTTAAGGGAGTGTCAATATATAAATATACTAAATAATTATTATATATTGCTATTGATGATCAAATTGCATTTAATAATACCAAAATGAATAGAGGTTTATAGCTCCATTGGTACAAATCCGCAATCAATTGCTAGTGAGAGAACACAAAAAAGACTTCGCGGGGATACATCATTGCCCCATCGATGGATGACTATTGATCCTTTGTTGAATTGCCTTGAATGGCTGATCCGGGGAGAGAAGCCCCGGCAATGATGTATTCCTGCGAAGCGCCAAAGCCGGTACGGGAGCCCGGCTTTATTCTCCCGCTGATCGGCTGCGGCTGCGTGTGCCGGGGTACGGACTATCAATTCGGGACGCAGTGCGCCCCGAATTCAGTTGTAGGAAATTCAAGTAGCTAGGAGATTAAAAAAGGCCCGATGAAAGTATGGGGCCTGGGGGTATGGATCACAATGAGTTGCTATGGTAGCAGGGATCATTTGGGCGTTTTTACCTTCCTTCGACCAAAATACTTCTTCAAGTCCAAAAAGCTCATGCCTTTCGTTTCATTAGCGATTTTCGTCCTCCGCTCCCTCATAAATCCAACGGCATCGAACTCCTTGGATTCCTTCTTCACTGTTTTCTTAGTATTCATAATATATAATTTCTTTGGGTGATCGAATGTCAATAGTTGGATAGCCTAGTTTCATATTGACGGCATTGTATCCCCGTATTCTTTGCACATTTACGATATGCTTAAAGTTCCAACTCACCAGAATATCCACCTGGTGGATCGTCGCCAGGGCTATATGAAAACAATCTACCCGGCTTGTTTTGCCTACCACCTTCTCGGCAAGATAGGTATCTGCTAATTGTACCGCCTCTTCGGTCAGCTCGATTTTTGTGGATAACCCTGCGGATAGCTCGATAAAAAGATTTCGGATCATTTCGGGTGCTTCCTGCAATTCCCCTTCGGTAATGTCCGAAAGAATCACATGAAATTGCTCCAATTTAATCTTTTCAAAGAGTATCCGGGTGTCTTCCTCAAATTCACTGTCGTAATACCCTCCGATGACCGAAGTATCAAGATATATACGCTGAATACGGCTTTCCATTGTCACAAATTTAATATATTTCTCCTCAAAAACGAGTAAGATTATCGCCCTAAACCCTTCTTCTTTTTCTTCTTCTTTCTGTAGGGGCCTGTCAACTCTGGGGGTGCCCCTCCCTCTGTTTGGATATGCTTCATTAATGCCAACAACAAGGGAGGTAGTTCCTGTTTATGTTGAGGCGTCGGTGTAGGTGCCGACGACTGCCGGGAGCTGGCCCGAATGAGAAGAGCCTTTTTCCTGTCCTCCAAAGAAAGCGCCGGTTTAACTTCCTGCCCTTTCCGCTGAGCAGCAAGGGTCTTTTGTAGGTTTCCCAGGGAGAATTGCCGGTCGATCTGGCTCCCTTTAAAACGGTCTTCCCCGATCCGGAAGCTGATTCCTTGAAGTTCCTGCGTTTGCCCCTTATACTTATATTGGGTATGGATACCCTGGGCGATCAACCGCTTTTCCAGGTCCGGCAGGCTTTGGCAATGGGGTAAACTGTCTATGATGGCCTGATAGATCTTGTACCGGTTTACCTCCGACTGGCTGAGTGCTTCCAGGTGGGTTTTGTCCAGGTGCTTGCCTTCTGCCGGGATAAGGTCGTACTTCCTGGTTAACCGTTGGGCGACCTTTTTTCCTCGCAGACCGATCCAGCCGTCTTTGATCGGCTTGCCGTCGTTGTCTACCATATTAGCCAGGATATGCAGGTGCAAGTGCGCCCTGTCGGTATGTTTTACGATGACGTATTGCGTATTGACGATACCCAGTTCCTCCAGGTATTCCCGGGCGATCTGTATCATGGTTTCGTCACTGGGTTTTTCTCCAGGGTAGAAACTCAGGGCCGCATGAAAACAAGCCTTTTGTTTGGAAGGACGATGCTCACTTTGCGCGATAAAATCCTCGGCCATCAATTTATAATCGTACCCCCTTACCCCCAGGTAATCCAGCAGCCCCGCTCCCGGTTTCTTGGAAACGTAGCGGCCCGCATGATAAAAGGAATGGCCGGAAAATACATTACTCACCATGTTGCAGCTTGTTTAGAAGGCCATGAACTTGCAGTAGGCAACCTTCTAAAAGAAGGCGAATGCTGCCCATCCCTTCCCTATTAGCGACCTTTGCCATCTGGTTAAGGTTATTCGCCATTCCGATTAATTGCCGGATAGCATTTCGTTCTTCCTCTGTTAACCGGGCTGTGACCTTGCAAGTAATGGCCGCCTGCCGGAGAAATTCTGAAACATTAATTCCGGCCTTCCCGGCCTTTTGCTGAAGGATATAATGTTCCAACTTGCTAAACCGGGCGGTAATTCGTAGCTCTCTTTTGAGCTTTTTCGGGGGTCTTCCCCCTTTCTTTTTTTTCATTCGCACTGTTTCCATATCTCACTTTTTTAGGCTGTTTTTCTGCCGGCCTCCGGGCCGGCCTCTTTTGTGCGCCAGGCATGTTCATTAGCTCTAAGGTGGAAGTCCTGAACGAGCGAGGTAGTACGAATCGTTAGCCAAA